>JBCBDF010000203.1:0-4731 GCA_038529875.1 Pseudomonadota bacterium
GCGCACTTTCGAGCGATTGACGAATGCCAGTGACGACAATTTCGCCGTCATCAGCTGGCGCCTCTTCCTGAGACTCGTCTTCAGAAGAACTGTCTTGCGCGTAGGCCACCTGCCCCGCGAGCAGGCTGCCCAGCACACCTACAGACGCGCCAGCCCTAAGGATTGATCGGTAAAAACTTTCGTCGCGAGCTTTCGCCCCAACATTAATAGCCGTCGCTTTGCGCACAGGCTCCCTCCCTATGTTAGCGCTACCAAAACTAGTCGCAGCACTTTTACTCCCAACCACAAGGCATATCCCGCACGAATGAGCTTGGCAAGTGATGATGAACAAGTTTATTCATTCAGTGTTGCAGATTTGCCTAGGGAGAGGCCGTCAATGGCTGGAAGCCGAGATAACGCTACCACCAACCGAATTCGGAAAGTGGTTATTGTCGGTGGTGGAACGGCCGGCTGGATGGCTGCTGCGGCATTATCGCGTTACTTCGATGACGGCCAAAGAACGGTGACGCTGGTCGAATCGGATGCCATCGGTATCGTCGGCGTGGGGGAGGCGACCATCCCGCCGATCCGCAATTTCAATGCAATGCTCGACATAAACGAAAACGAGTTCCTGAAGGCGACGCGGGGGACCTTCAAACTGGGTATCGAGTTCGCGAACTGGGGGAAGCCTGGTGATCGCTATTTCCATCCATTCGGCACTTATGGCCAAGACCTGCATGGGATTGCCTTTCACCAACTCTATCTGCGCGAAGTCGCGCGCAATGGCGTCGCAAACACCGGCAATATTGCGGAATTCTCGATGAGCTCGGCCGCCGCTAAACTTGGCCGGTTCGGGCGGCCATCGGCAGGTGCGAAGTCGCTCGTGAGCCAAATGGCCTATGCCTTCCATTTCGATGCCAGCCTTTACGCCGCTTTCCTGCGAAAAATGGCAGAACGAAACGGAACGAAACGGCACGAGGGCAAAATCGTCGATGTAGAGCGCGATGGCGACACCGGCGATGTCGTAGCCATCAGCCTTGAGGATGGCAGGCGCATCGAGGGCGATCTGTTCATCGATTGCTCTGGTTTTCGCGGTCTTCTGATCGAAGACGCACTCGAAACCGGATATGAAGACTGGAGCCACTGGCTTCCCATGGACAGGGCAATCGCGATGCCGACGGCCAACCGGGGGTCTCCCGACCCGTTTACCCGCGCCACGGCGCATGGCGCAGGCTGGCAATGGCGCATCCCATTGCAGCACCGCACCGGCAACGGGCACGTTTTCTCGAGCAGGTACATGAACGAAGACGAAGCGCGCGACATCCTGCTGAACAATGTTGAGGGAGAGCCGCTGGCAGAGCCACGCACGCTCCGCTTCGTTACGGGCATGAGACGCAATGCGTGGAACCATAATGTGGTGTCGCTAGGCTTGTCCTCTGGCTTTATCGAACCACTAGAATCGACGAGCATCCACCTGATCCAGAACGGCATTGCGCGGCTGTTTGCACTATTCCCGGACAACCCGATCAATCCGCTCGATCGCGATGAATACAATCGCGGTATGCGCGAGGTTTATGAAGATGTGCGCGACTTCATAATCCTGCACTACAAAGCAACGCAGCGGAGCGACACGCCTTTCTGGCGCTACGTCAGGGACATGGACATACCCGATAGCCTGTCGCGCAAGATCGAACTGTGGCGCAGCAGGGGGCGCATCTTTCGCGAGAATGCCGAGCTATTCACGATGCCAAGCTGGGTTGCGGTAATGCTTGGCCAGAACATCTGGCCCGAACATCACGAGGCAATCGCAGATACACTCGACGAGGCCAAAGTGGCGCAGGCCATGAGCCAGATGCGCGCAGCCTATCGCGAAACCGCAGAGAAATTGCCGACACAAGAGCAATTCCTGCGCCAGGCCGGGGCATGGCACGAAGAGATCCCCTCAGAGCTCGCAGTGGCCAAATGAACGAGCAGCCTATCGAAAAAATCGTGATCGTCGGCGGAGGAACCGCTGGCTGGATGGCGGCGGCTGCACTGTCAAAGATCATGGGCGACTTTCCCGGCCTATCGATCACTCTGATCGAAAGCGAGGCAATCGGTACGGTTGGCGTTGGCGAAGCAACCATACCCCAGATCCAGGCGTTTAATGCGCTGCTGGGCCTGGATGAGACCGAATTCGTCCGAGAAACACATGCGACTTACAAGCTCGGTATCGAGTTCGTGGACTGGCTGCGCGAAGGCCATTCATATGTGCATCCTTTCGGGACCTACGGCTTGGACATGCTGGGGATCGAATTCCACCATTTCTGGCTGCGCGGGCTCGGTCTCGGCGACGAAACGGAGCTGGATGCGTATTCAATCTCAGCGATGGCAGGTAAATCGGGCAAGTTCCTGTGGCCTCGCCGCGACCAACCCAATTCTCCCCTGTCGAAGCTCGGATATGCGTTTCAATTCGATGCAGGTCGCTACGCTCAGTTCTTGAGGAAGCGGGCGGAAGCGCAAGGTGCCGTCCGCATCGAAGGCAAGGTCATCGATGTCTTGCAAGACGGAGAAAGCGGCTTCGTCACCGGCGTGGCGCTCGAGAGCGGAGAGGTGATCGAAGGCGAGCTGTTTATCGATTGCTCAGGGTTTCGCTCGCTGCTCCTCGGCCAAACATTAGGCATCCCATTCACCGACTGGTCCAAATGGCTACCCTGTGATCGCGCCGTTGCGATACCTTGCGAACTGGGCGGCGAAAGCGAGCCCCTGACCCGGTCGACCGCGCGCCCGGCAGGTTGGCAATGGCGCATTCCGCTGCAGCATCGGATCGGCAATGGGCACGTATATTCTTCAGCGCATATGGAGCAGCATGAGGCAGAAGACCTGTTGCTTGCCAATCTCGACGGCGCGCCAATCGCTCAGCCGAATCACCTGCGCTTTCGGGCCGGACACCGTGCGAAAGCGTGGGACAAGAATGTTGTCGCACTGGGGCTGGCTGGAGGGTTTCTCGAGCCGCTTGAGTCGACCGCGATCCACCTAGTGCAGTCGGGTATCGCCCGGCTGATGACGCTGTTCCCAACGCGCGCATTCGGCAGCATGGAAATCGAGCGTTACAATCGCGAAAATGCACAGGAATACCTCGATATCCGCGATTTTCTCGTGCTGCATTACAGCGCAACCGAGCGCGCCGACAGCGAATTTTGGAACTATTGCCGCACCCTTGATCCTCCTGATGGGCTGGTGGAGAAGATAGCCATGTTCCAAAGCTCTGGCAGGGTGATCCGGGAGCATAATGAGCTATTCACTGAAACGAGTTGGCTTTCGGTGATGGTTGGTCAGGGGATCGAGGCAGGCGGGCACCATCCGCTTGCAGGATTGCTCGGAGAGAGCGAAACTCGCGAGCGTCTTGCGCACATCCGCAACGTCGTCGCCAGCACGGTTTCGCAAATGCCGATGCAGAAAGATTTCCTCGCGCAGAATGGCAGCGCTATTGAAGGGCCTAGGCAGGCGGTCGCCTAAGCGCGATCCCCAACAAGGCTTGCGAGCCAGTCCCGATATTGCGGCGCGAAGTTGAGCGCAGCCTGCGCCTTTGATGCAAACGCATCGCGCGCAGCCTGAACCTGCGAGGGGCTGTTCGTACTTGATTGCGGTGGTGATCCCTGCGGGAAACCCAGGCAACGCATCAAGCCCATAAGCTCTTCTGGAAGCAGCGGTGCCTCTTCACGAAATGGCAGGCGGCCGCGCCTGGTAAACTGATCGATCGTTACCGCGACACTCTGCGGCGTGTCGCTAGCGAACACCTGCCTTGCGCGCGGCGCGGCATAATGGGTCGCCAGAAAATCGCGCGCGCCGCCAAGCATCAGATCGACGCGGCGGTTGAATTCAGCACGCTCTAACGGCTCAACCTCGCTTCCCGGTAGCATTTCAAGCAGCAAGGCGATTTGTCGGTGCGCAAGGTCGAGATTCAACCAACCGAGCGGCTCAAACTGTGCGCTGGCATCACCGATTGCAATTGCATTGCCAAGCCACGGCTTGTCGATCCGTGACGGCATGACGTCGGTCACGACCTGCGGATTGGTTCCGAGCGCCGCCACCGCCGCTTCATCGCTAATTTGCGCCGCAATCCCCAAGATAGATTGCAATCCGTCCCGCCCAGCGAACTCTGACAGCCACCCTTGCGGCAGGAGCGAAACCCGATCCTCCAGAGCAAGCATCCCCGCTGCAGGCGGAGCGACCATGAGACGGCGCGTGGGCAGCGCATCCGACCAGTCTTGGCGTGCGAAGCCGGGCAAGGCGCTGACAAGGTGGCCCGCCGGTCCGCTGCAATCCAGGTAAAGATCCGCTTCGACACGGGCCTGCCCGTCGATCAGGAGCGAGGATATTCCGCCCGAGCCATCCGGTTCGATGTCGAGAGTCTGGCCCTGGATATGCGCCACGCCAATCTTCCGCGCGAGGTCGATCAACAGCGCGCGATAAGATGCGGGATGCCATCGCAGTGCATAATCAATGTCGGCAAGCGGCGTTTCCACATCCGATGGTGGTCTGCGGAAACGCCCTGCATTGGCGAGCGTCTCGGCGAGCGATACCGGCTCGGCACCGCCGTTGGCGCTGCGCGAACCACCGCCCCACTCTCGCCCGAAAGCGATGCTTTGCAATGGGTCCGCCACCGCTCCAAAAGATAGCGCGCCGTAGCTCCCATCTTCGCCCCAGCCGAAATAGCGGGTAACCAGCCGGTGACTGCCCCCTGCCCGCGCGACGACAAGGTCTTCCGAT
>JBCBDF010000204.1:0-4723 GCA_038529875.1 Pseudomonadota bacterium
CAATCACGCGCCTGTAGGACAGGGGCGCGGCACGCCAAACTCCCCAGACCCCGGTCGGGCTGAGCTTGTCGAAGCCCTGCACTTTCTTTCGACCACATCACCGGAAGTAAAGTGCAGCCCCTCGACGGGCTCAGAGCGAACGGATTTAGTTGTGCGTTCGCTACTAAAACCCATCGGTGGGCGGGGAAAATGATCTCTCAAACCACCAGCCCCATTGGTTGCTCGATCAGGCTCCGGAATTGGGCGAGCAATTTCGCCCCATCCACCCCGTCAATTGCACGGTGATCGAAGCTGCCCGTCACCGTCATCACGGTCGCAACGCCAAGTGCACCGTCGATAACATAAGGACGCTGTTCGCCCGCTCCCACTGCCAGGATCATGCCCTGCGGCGGGTTGATAACCGCGTCGAAATGCTTGGTCCCGAACATGCCGAGGTTCGAGAGCGAAGCCGTTCCGCCCTGATATTCATGCGGCATCAGCTTGCCATCGCGCGCCTTGCCTGCGAGCTCCTTCATCTCGGTCGAGATTTCGGCAAGCCCCTTGCGCCCAGCATCGTGGATCACCGGCGTGATGAGGCCTGACGGAGCAGCAACGGCCACCGAGATATCCTCACGGCTGTATTGGTGCATCACGTCGCCCTGGAAGCTGACATTGCATTGCGGCTCGCGCTGGAGCGAACGCGCCAGCGCCTTGATAATCAAATCATTGACCGAAAGCTTCACGCCGTCCGCTTCGAGTGACGCGTTCAATTCCTTGCGCAGTTTGAGCAGCGCATCGAGCCGCACATCGACCGTGAGATAGATATGCGGGATCTGCTGCTTCGCCTCGGTCAGGCGGCGCGCAATGACCTTGCGCACATTGTTGAGTTTCGCCTCTTCATACGGCGCATCGAATTCGGACATAGCGTGAGCTCCCGCGGAGGCGGGAGCCTCCCTCGTTGAAGCGCCTTCGCTGGAGGTCCCCGCCTGCGCGGGGACTCGGCCTGGATCGAAGCCCTCAACATCCGCCTTCACTATCCGGCCATTGGGGCCTGTGCCGCTGACCTGAGCCAGATTGATACCGTTCTGCTCGGCAATCCGCTTTGCCAGCGGGGATGCGATCACACGCGCGTCGGTCGAGGCTTCGCTCACTTCCGTTCGTGCTGAGCTTGTCGAAGTATCTGAAGTGGGCACGGATGCTGCACCACCGCGACCCGCTTCAATCGCGCCCTCGACATCGCCCTTGGTAATCTTGCCCTTCGGCCCGGTCCCCTCGATCGCGTTCAGAGCAACACCTTCAGCCTCGGCCAGTTTGCGTGCGGTTGGTGTCGCGGCCGGGCCATCCGATGCCGCGGGCGCTGGGGTTGGGGCAGGATCTGCATCGCCGGATGGCGCGCTGACATCGCTCGCATCCTCGCCCTCTTCCGCCAGCATCGCGATCACAGTGCCGACGGCAACATTCTCAGCGCCCTCTTCGACGAGGATCGCCGCCAAAGTGCCTTCATCGACCGCCTCAAACTCCATCGTCGCCTTGTCAGTCTCAATCTCGGCCATGATATCGCCGGAACTGATTGTGTCCCCGGCCTTCACCAGCCACTTTGCGAGCGTCCCCTCCTCCATGGTTGGAGACAAAGCAGGCATCTTGATTTCGATCGGCATAAAGCGGTCAAATCCCCATCACTGGTGTTCGCGTTCCCGTGTGACGAATTCGCGCGATGCGGGCAAGACCTTGCATACGAAACCATTTGAAAGGATAGCGGTGCCAAGGGGAGCCTGAACTATGCGTACATTCCTGGTTGTGATGGATGAAAGCGAGGAAGCCCGCGCTGCTTTGCGTTATGCCGCGCGCCGTGCGGTCGCGGTTCAGGGGGCGGTGCACATCCTCGCTTTGGTCCCGCAGCAGAATGTAAGCGCGTTCGGCGCGGTTCAAGCAACCATCGAGCAAGAGGCGCGCGACCGGGCGGAAATGCTGGCCCACGGCATCGGCGGCAATTTGCTCGCGGAAAGCGGGATTATGCCCACGATTTCGGTGAAAGTCGGCAAAGGCCAAAGAATTCTGAGCGAGTTCCTAGACAATCATAAAGAGGTTGCCGCGCTGGTGCTGGGCGCAGCTGCGGACGGTGCCCCCGGGCCGCTCGTTACACACTTCTCAGCCAATGCCGGGGCGCTGCCCTGCCCGCTCTACATCGTGCCGAACGATTACGATGAGACCAAAAGCGACCACGATTCCTGAGAGCTCTGTCAGCTTAGTAGGTCTATTTGCGACGCCCCTGATGGCGGATATTGCCCGGTCTTCCGCGCTTGCCCGCCATGTATTTGCCTTTCTTCGCTGGCCCCTTCTTGTAGCTGGGCTTGCCACGGCGCGGCGGCGGACGATTGCCGCGCGGCTCGATTGCTTGACCATCGGCATCGACAGGCACGAATTTGAGAGCGCCGGTGAGCGCGTTTGATTCCGCCAGTTGCAAGGTCAGCTTGTCGCCGGGTGAATAGGTTGTCCCGCTATCTTCCCCGATGAGCGATTGCGCGCCTTCCTCATAACGAAAATGCTCGGCGCCGAGCGTCGAGACGGGCACCAATCCATCGCCGCCAAGACCGACAATCGTCGCGAAGAAACCAAAGGCTTGCACGCCGGTGATCCGCGTCTCGAAATTCTCTCCAACTCGGCCTGAAAGCCATGCGGCGACGTAACGATCAATCGTATCGCGTTCCGCTTCCATCGCGCGGCGCTCGGTCTGGCTGATCGCATCAGTGATCTGTTGCAGGTTCTCGCGGTCGCGATCCGAAAGGCCGCTTGCCTCGGGAAGCGAGACATTCGGCTTGGGCTGTTCCAGTCTGTAAGCATCGACCAGCGCGCGGTGGACGAGAAGGTCGGCATAGCGGCGAATGGGCGATGTGAAGTGCGCGTAGGAACCGAGCGCGAGACCAAAATGCCCTGAATTGGCAGGGCCGTAATAGGCCTGCATCTGGCTGCGCAGCACCGCCTCCATCACCTGCGCCTTCTCATCCTCGTCGCTCACATCCTTGAGCATGCGATTGAAGAGGCTGGGTGTGACAACTTGGCCCAGCGCCAGTTTGCGACCGAAGGTCTCCATGTAGTCGCGCAGTGCGATCAGCTTTTCGCGGCTCGGCTGCTCGTGCACGCGATAGACGACGGGTGAGTTCTTCGCCTCCAGCGCTTTAGCCGCAGCCACATTGGCCGCAATCATGAAATCCTCGACTACGCGGTGCGCATCGAGCCGTTCGCGCACGGCAATTTCCGCGATCTGGCCTTTGTCATCGAGCACGACACGCCGTTCAGGCAGTTCAAGATTGAGCGGGTCGCGTGCCTCGCGCGCGGCCGCTAGAGCCTTCCATGCCGCCCAGAGGTTTGCGAGGAATTCAGGCGGACTATCGCCATCCATCGCCGCCTGCGCATCCTCATAGGGAATGTTATGATGGATGCGGACAATCGCGCGAGTGAAGCGATGGCTGGTGACTTTTCCTTGTGAATTGATCCGCAGATGACATGCCATGGCCGCGCGGTCCTCGCCCTCGCGCAGGGAGCAGACGTCCGCGCTCAGTATCTCCGGCAGCATCGGTACGACACGGTCCGGGAAATAGACCGAATTGCCGCGTTTGCGTGCTTCCCTGTCGAGCGCTCCGCTGGGCCGAACGTAATACGAAACGTCCGCGATCGCGACGAGCGCCTTGAACCCGCCCTCCCCATCCGGCTCGGCCCAGATCGCGTCATCGTGATCGCGCGCGTCGGCGGGATCAATCGCGACGATGGGCAGGTCACGCAGGTCTTCGCGCTTGTCTTCCGACAGTGTGAGCTCGGTCGCAAGCTCGGCCTCTTCTAGAACCTCCTGCGGGAAAGTGTGCGGGATGCCGTGTTTGGCAATTGCGATCAGGCTGAAGCTTTTGGGCGCCAGCGGGTCGCCGATCACCTCGACCACTTTGACACCAGCGCGCTCCGAGCGCCCGACCCGCTCGCACAGCACCAGCTGGCCTTCCTCCGCCTCGCCGACATCTGCGATGGGCGAGGAATTGCGGATGCGTTTATCGACCGGCGCGAGCCAGGCTTTGCCGGTTCCGTCTTTCTCGACAACTCCAAGCATCCCCTCGCTGCGCGCAGGCAGCTTCTTCATCGGATACGCGATCCAACCGCTGTCGGTTTCTTCGGTGCGTGACAGCACTCGGTCGCCGCGCTTCAGTGCAGGCATGGACGGTTTGCTTCCACCGCGACCGCCCTTCCCGCCACTGCGTTCCTTTACTGCGAGGCGCGGGGGCTTCTCCGGCGCATCGGGTGCCCAGCTTTCAGGCACGGCAATCGCCTCACCATCTTCGATATCCACGACCTTGAGCACGGTCACTTTCGGCACACCGCCCATGCGGTGATAGGCCGTCTTCTTACCGTCGATCAGGCCCTCCTCGGCCATATCCTTCAGCAGGCGCTTGAGCGCTATCTTCTCTTGACCTTTCAGGCCAAAAGCGCGCGCGATTTCACGCTTGCCCGCCGGACCATCAGCGGTCTGGATGAATTCGAGCACTTGGCTTTTGGAAGGCATGCCGGCCGGGCGGCGCGTGGGACGTTTTGCCATGTTAGAAAATCCGTTCGTGCTGAGCCTGTCGAAGTACGAATACCCGGTCAGCCTTGCCCTTCGACAGGTCTGTCCTGAGCGAAGTCGAAGGGCTCAGGATGAGCAATCTCTACTCACTATCGTCCGGCTTGGCCACTGGTTCAAAAGCCCCGCCAGGAACCGCGC
>JBCBDF010000205.1:0-4655 GCA_038529875.1 Pseudomonadota bacterium
CGGATGAAAGGCCGGGCAGGTATTTGCGGCGCTGCTCTTCCGACCCATAGGCATGGATCGGGTGCATCACGAGGCTCGATTGGACGCTAGCCATCGAACGGTATCCGCTGTCCACACGCTCTATTTCGCGCGCGATCAGACCATAGGCGACATAGCTCGCGCCGACGCCGCCATATTCTTCCGGAATGGTCGCGCCGAGCAGGCCCGCTTGCCCCATCAAAGGGAACAGTTCGGGCGCGTCGACTTCATCGCGGAAGGCGTCGATCACGCGCGGCTGCAACTCGCTCTGCGCAAACGCATTGGCACTGTCGCGGATCATCCGTTCATCCTCGGTCAGTTGGGTTTCGAGGTCGAAGGGGTCTTCCCAGTTAAACGGGACGATATCGGACAATTGTTGCTCCTGAAACTAGTTTGAAGGGCTCTCTCGCAAGCTTGCCTGAGTCCTGCAAGCTTTGGAATACATATACGATTTTCGAAAGTGTGACTTTTCGCACGATTCCTTTTTTAACAAAGGCTTGAGAAGGAGTTTCTGGAGGACAGTGTGACTTTTCAAAACCTGAATGCTCCAAGCGAAATTCTGCGTGCAATCTCGAACTACAGTGCCGGTCCTATGTAGGACAGGTGCGACCTCCGAAAACCCTATGTCTGCGGGCGGTTCGCGACCAGATCATCGACCACGCTGGGATCGGCCAGCGTCGATGTGTCGCCCAGATTACCGGTGTCATTTTCTGCGATCTTGCGCAGGATGCGACGCATGATCTTGCCGCTACGGGTCTTGGGCAGGCCAGGCGCAAACTGTAGCACATCGGGTGTGGCGATCGGACCGATTTCCTTGCGCACCCATTGGACGAGTTCCTTGCGCAGTTCCTCGCTGTCTTCGGTGCCTGCATTGGTTGTCACATAGGCGTAGATGCCCTGGCCCTTCACATCGTGCGGCATGCCGACAACGGCGGCTTCGGCGACTTGGGCATGCTCAACCAGCGCGCTTTCGACCTCGGCTGTTCCCATGCGGTGACCCGAGACGTTGATCACATCGTCGATACGGCCGGTGATCCAGTAATAACCGTCTTCATCGCGGCGGCAGCCATCACCGGTGAAATAGTATCCGGGATATTGGCTGAAATAGGTGTCGAAGAAGCGCTTGTGATCGCCATAGACGGTGCGCATCTGCCCGGGCCAGCTATCGGTAATGACGAGCGCACCGGATGTTGCTCCCTCCAGCAGCGTGCCCTTTTCCGGATCGACCAGAGCTGGCTGCACTCCAAACATGGGGGTGCTGGCGCTCCCCGGTTTAAGCGCGGTTGCACCGGGCAGGGGGGTGATCATCGCGCCGCCGGTTTCGGTTTGCCACCATGTATCGACGATGGGGCAGCGACGCTCGCCGACCACGCGGTGATACCAATCCCACGCCTCGGGATTGATCGGCTCACCCACGCTGCCCAGCAGCCGCAGCGAGGATCGATCTGTCTTAGCCACCCATTCATCGCCTTCGCGCATCAGCGCGCGCAGGGCCGTAGGAGCGGCGTAGAAAATCTCGACCTTGTGCTTGTCGATCACATTCCAGAAACGCGAGAAATCGGGATAGTTCGGTACGCCTTCGAACATGATCTGCGTCGCGCCGTTGATTAGCGGCCCGTAAACGACGTAGCTGTGCCCGGTGACCCAGCCAACATCGGCGGCGCACCAGTAGATTTGTCCCGGACGGTAATCGAAGACATATTCGTGCGTCATGCTGGTCCACACGGCATAGCCGCCGGTTGTGTGCAGCACGCCCTTGGGCTTTCCGGTCGAGCCAGAAGTGTAGAGGATGAAGAGCGGGTCTTCTGCGTCCATCAACTCGGGTTCGCAAAGATCGCCAGCCTGCGAAATGGCGTCATGCCACCAAACATCGCGGCCATCGCGCATGCTGACATTCGCGCCGGTGTGCTTGAGCACGATGACAGTGCGGGCCGGGGCTTTCTCTAGCGCGGCATCGACATTCGCCTTCAGCGGCACGGGTTTGCCACCGCGCAGGCCCTCGTCAGCGGTGAGCACAATGTCGGACTGGCAATCCTCAATACGACCCGCGAGCGCTTCTGGGCTGAAACCGGCAAACACCACCGAATGCACCGCGCCGATCCGTGCGCAGGCCAGCATTGCAATCGCCGCCTCCGGCACCATTGGCAGGTAGATCGTTACCCGGCCGCCTTTCTTGACGCCCTTCGCCTTCAACACATTGGCGAATTTGCAGACCTCTGAATGCAGCTCGCGATAGGTAAGGGTGCGGCCGGGCGTGCTCGGGTCATCTGGCTCCCAGATGATGGCGGGGGTGTCGCCACGCTCCTCCAAATGCCGGTCGAGCGCGTTGGCGCAGATGTTCAGCTTTCCGCCCAGGAACCAGCCGATGCGAAAATCGTCTTTGTTGTAGCTGACATCCTTGACCGTCTCGAACGGTGCAAGCCAGTCGATCCGCTGAGCTTCCTCGCGCCAAAACCCATCGGGGTCTCTGATTGATCGGGCATAATGCGCTTGGTATTTTGTGGCGTTGAACTTGGCGTTTTCTGCCCACCCCTCAGGCACCGGAAACAGGTCTTGGCTCACGTATTGCTCTCCCAATTATGGGACAGGAATAAGCCAAGCCGGGGCGCGAGGGAAGCGCCGTGTTGCGATAGAATTGCTGCTGGCGAATACGCCGATGCGCCCGCGTCGCGCGCTATTGCGTTTCGAGAATTTCGCTCACTGCCTGCAGCATCTCGTTGGGCGGGCACGGCTTCAGCAGGGTCGTCGCCTCAGGGAAGCGTTGCTTCACTTCGTCACGCGTGAACTGGCCCGAATGGAAGATGATCGGCACGTCCTCATTCGCCAGCTTTTCCGCCAGCGGGTAGACGACGCCATCATCGAGTTTCACATCAAGGATTGCGAGATCGGGCTTGTCCTTTTGGAATGACAGCATGGCCGAGGAGATGTCGCTATGCGGCCCCGCCACTTCGAAACCTGCTTCTTCAACCGTTTCGCACAAGTCGAACGCGATGATCCGTTCGTCTTCGGCAACGAGAATTCGTTGTGGTTTCATGACCCTCTCCTGATTTTACATGTCGACTGTAACATGAATTTGACAGGAGAGTCGCTATCTATTTCGTCCTATTTCATCCGTTCTGGCCAAACTTGCTGGCGAAGCCCGCTTCGTCGCCCGCAGCGAGCAGCTTTGCCTGCTCCACCCAATTGTCGCGGCGGATGCGACCTTTGAAACGATCCAGCAGTGCATCGACGCGGTCGATTTCTGTGTCATCCCATGCCGCGATCTGCGCGTAGGAGGTTATGCCATGGTCTTCCAACATAGAGGACAGCTTGGGCCCGAGGCCCTTGATAACGGTCAGATCATCGCTGGTTGATGCTGTCGATGGAGCGGCTGGAGGCGCAGGCGCAGGTTCCGCGGGCGCTTCACCCAGGACGGGAGGCGCAGGGTCGGCATCGATGATCGGCGCAACAGGCTCTGGAGCTGGCGTTGGTTCCGGCGCAGGGGCAGGAGTGGGCTGGGGTACTGGTGTGACGGGCGGAGCTGGAGCAGGGGTATCGCCCATCGCCGCCTTGGGTGCATCGATCAGCGCCTGATTGCGCTGCGCGGGTGCAGCCCCCTCATCCAGCACGTCCTTCTTGTCTTTGGAAACCACAGAAGTGGTGCGGTTCGCTGAAAGCCACAGCCACCCGATCACCAGCACGACCAGCAATACGATCAGCATGAACGGCCAATTGGCTTCAAAGAATTCCGGCGTCATGTTCCGTGTCCTCAAATGTGTTGTTTGACCAATCCATAGCAGCGCGAAGGGCCGCTTTCCAAGAGGATAAAGCGCAATACCGGATGGCAATTGACGATAGGTAGCTACAAAGCCGGGAGGCGATCAAATACGCGCTGAGAGTGAGCAATCTCAGCTAGCTCAGGCCGCTTTGGTGTCCTTAGTCTTGCGGAACAGCACGCGGTCTTCTTCGCCAAAGCCGACCCGCCAGATCACAAGGCCGTAGACGACCAGTATGGCCGGGATACCGAACACCAGCTCCGCCCATTCGGGCAGCAAGGTGGCCAGGAAACCAATGCTGATCGCGGGCGCAGCGGCGGTAACGAGCACCCAACGCCAATTGCTGACCGATGCCTTTAGCAAGGTTTTGAGCACCAACGCCTTGACCAAACTGGATGCGGACAGGGCCAGCATCAGCGCGAGCGCGGCTCCGGCGGCCTTGAACCCGTCATCCAGGCCTAGATGATCGGCCAGCATGATGAAGGCGATGGTCAGAGCGCCCTGCAATGCGATCACGCCGATCGAAATCGCGAAGTTCCGTTTGCGCGCGATATAGACCAGCACGCTTTCGGAGACGACCGCCATCGACCCTGCCACTTCGGCGGCCAGCAGTATCGCCAGCGCGCCCGTGCCGCCGACAATCGCGGGGCCACCGAGCCCCATCACCGCTTCGCCGGGAATGGCGAGGGCCAACGCGATCCCGGCCTGGAGCGCGATGATCCAGAAGCCGACCTGACGCACCTGGGCAGCAATCGCGGTGAAATTGCCGATCTTCAAATTCTTGGTGATCACCGGACTCAGGATCGGCTCGAAACTCGTTTTCAGCTTTTGCGGCAGGCTCGTGATTTCCTTCGCAAAGAAGTAGATTCCGACTGCCGTTGG
>JBCBDF010000206.1:0-4618 GCA_038529875.1 Pseudomonadota bacterium
GATCCGAGCTATCTCGGCGGATCATGGGAAGCCAAAACCTCCGAGAAGGTCGAACGCTTTGTGAAGCTCGCCGACCAGTTCCGCCTGCCCATCGTCCACCTGGTCGACAATCCCGGCTTCATGATCGGGCGCGAGGCGGAGATGGCGGGCACGATCCGATATGGCGTGCAGGCCATGAACGCGATCTACAAGGCCAGCGTGCCGCTCGCCAGCATCGTGCTGCGCCGCGCCTATGGCATTGCGGGCAGCGCGATGAGCAATGCCGACAAATTTCAATATCGCTATTGCTGGCCGTCAGGCGATTGGGGCTCGCTACCAATCGCGGGCGGGCTGGAAGTGGCGTATAAATCCGAACTGGAGGCGGCGGACGATCCCGCCGCCATGCTAGAGGAAATCAAAGCACGGCTCGACAAAGTGACTTCGCCGTTTCGCAGCGCAGAACGGTTCAACGTCGAGGATATTATCGACCCTCGCGACACACGTCCCCTGTTGTGTGAGTTTGCGGAATTGGCTTGGAGAAGACTCTCTAGCGAGGTCTATGACCGCTCATCCTGAGCCCGTCGAAGGGTGAGCGCTCGCACTTCGACAAGCTCAGCACGAGCGGGAAAGGGATGACAGGTTCACTGCACTCCCACATTCGGCCGCCCAAACAGTTTGCCGCGTTCGCTGAACAGCACAAAGCCCAGCCCCACCAGCCCGCAGCTCAGCATCGCAATTGCCAGCGGCTGCGCCGTGCCATCATACTGATAGCCGATATAGCCGCCCAGGATCGCGCCCATCCCCATGCGCAGGGCGGTGTGCGCGCTGCTGGCGGCACCGGCGATCTTCGCAAAAGGCTGCATCGCAATCGACGAGAAGTTCGAGCCGATAAAGCCGAGCATCGCCATGTTGAGGCTGAGCAGGATCACGAATTCGGTGAGGCTTTGCGGCTGCGCATTGGCCGACACCCACGAAATGCCGCTGATCGCGATGAAGAACAATAGGGCCGTATGCCCAACGCGGCGCGCTCCGAACCGTTCGACAATGCGCGAATTGGTGAAGTTGGCGACCACCATGCCGAGCACCGCCCCGCCGAAAATGACAGCAAAGTAATTGCCCATTCCAAAGGCTTCGCCGATCAGCTGTTGCGAGGAATTGAGGAACCCAAACAGGCTGCCAAACACCAGCGCACTGCCGATGACGTAGCCAATCGAACCGCGCACGGTGAGCGCTTGGCCCATATTCTTGAGGATCGTGACGGGATCGATTTCCTGTACGTTTTCCGGCGCGAGGCTTTCTGGCAGGCGCATCCACACCCACACACTGACGATCACGCCCATTGCCGCCATTGCCCCGAATATGGCGCGCCATCCGGCCACCATCATGATCCCCTGACCCACGGCGGGCGCGAGGATCGGGACAAGCAGGAAGATCATCATGATCAGGCTCATCAGGCGGGCCATGCGGTCGCCGCCCACATGGTCACGCACGATCGCCGCTGGCACGACGGAAAGGCCGGCGCAGGCGATCCCCTGCACCACGCGAATTCCGATCAACACCCAGTAATCGCTCACCAATGCGCAGGCGAGCGAGAGCACGATGTAGGCGATCAATCCTACCGCCAGCACCGGGCGGCGGCCGAATCTGTCCGCGAAAGCTCCGGGAAAGAACGCGCCGATCCCAGCGCCGAGGAAATAGGCGCTGATAACCAGCTGGCGATCATTGCCGCTGGCGCCCATTTCGCTCGCCATTTCGCCAAGTGCAGGCAACATCGCATCGATGCCAAAGGCTTGCAGGCTCATCAGCAGCGCCATCAGCACGATCATTTCGCGCTCACCAAGGGGGCGGCGGATGGAAGAGGCGGTGGTTGCGGACATCAGGCGACGCTCCTTGGGCGCTTCGCCGCCATAAGGAAAGCAGCGATTTCGTGAGGCCCAGTTTTTGCAGGGCCAATCCAGAGGTTTCGTGCCGCGCGCGGATCGCTTATCCTCGGCTCTATGGCGGGCGGTGCAGAAAAGCAGGATGACGAAGCGGAAGCTGTTGGCCTGCGCAAGATCATCCATGTCGACATGGATGCCTTCTTCGCCAGCGTCGAACAGCGCGATCACCCGGAACTGCGCGGAAAGCCGGTTGCGGTTGGCGGCTCGGGCGGGCGCGGCGTGGTGGCGGCGGCAAGCTATGAAGCGCGCAAGTTCGGTGTTCGCAGCGCCATGCCATCGGTCACCGCCAAGCGGTTGTGCCCCGATCTCGTCTTCGTGCGCCACCGCTTCGATGCCTACAAAGAGGCCAGCCGAACGATCCGCAAAATCTTCGAACATCACACCCCGCATGTCGAACCGCTGAGCCTGGACGAGGCGTATCTCGATGTAACCGAAGACCGGCTTGGGATCGGGTCTGCTACGCGCATTGCCGAACTGATCCGGCAGGAGATCAAGGCCAAGACACGACTGACTGCGAGTGCGGGCATTTCCTACAACAAATTCCTCGCCAAGATCGCGAGCGACCAGAACAAGCCCGATGGCATGTGCGTGATCCGCCCGGGGCAAGGCGCGGACTTTGTCGCTGGCCTGCCGATCCGCCGCTTCCACGGGGTGGGACCAAAGGCGGAGGAGAAGATGAAGCGGCTTGGCATCGCCACCGGGGCCGATCTGGCGGCTAAGGATATCGACTTCCTGCGCGAAAACTTCGGCAGCTTCGCCGATTATCTCTATCGGGCCGCGCGCGGCATCGACCTGCGCCCGGTTCGCGCGCATCGGGAACGCAAGTCCGTCGGCGGAGAGCGAACCTTCAGCGATGATATTTCCAGCGGCGCTCAATTGCGCGAGACGCTGGCCAATATCACCGATATCGTGTGGGAGCGGATCGAGAATGCGAAAGCGCGGGGCCGTACTGTTACGCTCAAAATGAAATACACCGATTTCCAAATCATGACGCGCTCAAAATCCGCGCCTGATTGGGTGGCCGATAAGGCGGAGTTCGCAAAAATCGGCCGCGAATTGCTGGAAGAGGCGCTACCGCTGCCCATGCCGATCCGGTTGATGGGGCTGACCTTGTCCAACCTTGATCGCGGCGAGGAAAAGACGCCGCCGAAAGACGAGGCGCAATTGTCTTTGCTATAGCGCGTCAGGCTGGCCCGCGCTGCTCGCGCCAATATGCCAGCCGCGAGCGCGTCTTGGGGCTAAGCGGTTCGGGCAGCGAGTGCATCGGGAAAAACCGCGCCTCCAGCACTTCGCGCTTGTCGGGCTTCGGATGATCGTCACAAATGGCCGTGAACAGGTGGGCAGTGTGCGGCGAGCCGGAAATCAGCTCATCCACCGTGCCAAGGGGCGTCACAGATTCAAGCTCAAGCCCAACCTCTTCACGCACTTCGCGGATTGCGGCGGCGGCAGGATCTTCGCCGGTCTCTATTCCGCCGCCGGGCAGCGCCCAGCCATCGGGGCCATAACTGTGCCGCATCAACAGCAGATTGCCACCAAAGTCCGTGATGAAGACCGACGACCCGGCCAGCGGCCGCTTGGTAAATGCCCGCCAATGATGTCGCACACGGTGCGCCAGCGGCAGCAATGCCCGGTGGACTGGGGCGGGGATGATCTGCGTCAGCTTCATGCGAAGCAGGTTAGCGGCTTTGCTTGCGACGTGCCAAGCATCCGCGCGATCGGCAGATCATGCTCACCCGCCAGCGCGGCCTCGAACACTGCGCGCTTCTCGCTTGATCCGCCCAGCGTGAACATCAGATGCGATGTGTTGAGCAATGCAGGCATCGTCAGCGTAATTCGGTCAAACGGCGCCTCCGGCGGCAGCGGATCGGGCGTCAGGCGGCGGATCCGCTGCGCATCGTCGACCTGCGGATCGGTGTTAGGGAAGAGCGAGGCGATGTGCCCATCTGCGCCCATGCCGAGCCAGGTTAGCGCAAATTCGGGCGGAGCGCCTGTTTGCGATCCGCCATCGCCAAGCGCGACAACTTGCGCTCCAGCGGGCTCGAAGATTGCGCGCAATTTGCCGGTGTTGGACGCCGCATGATCTTCCGGCACGACCCGGTCATCGTTGGGCCAGACGGTCACGCGGGAAAAATCGAGCGCATGCTTCACCAACGCTTCAAAGATCGGAAACGGGGTCGAGCCACCCGGCACGGTGATTGCGATCGCATCATCCGAGGCCGCCAATGCCGCGGTCAGGCGCTGCGCGACCCAATCCGCGATCTGTTCGGGCGATTGGCCTTCACGCACTTCACATCTCATCGTCATGCGCCTCCCATAGCAAAAGGGCCGCATCCGGCTACCCGGAAACGGCCCCAATGCAATTACGCATATGTATTCTCGCCGGAAGCTCGGCGTTCGCGAGTTACTTCAACAGCGAGCTGAGGAACCACACGCGCTCTTCAGCCGCGTCGGTCCAGTCGTCGATCAGGCCGTCGGTCGCGTTGTCGCCCGCCTCTTCGGCCAGCGGCTTCATCGCCTTAAGGCGCTCGATCATCTTCGCGTTATCGTCGCGTAGCTCAGCAATCATCTTTTCGGCGCTCAGCGTTGCGCTGTCCTGATCCTTGATCTGGGTGTGCTGTGTCACTGAACCGATCGAGGTCAGCGTGTCGCCGCCCAATTTCCGGGCGCGCTCACCGATCGCATCAAACTGCCCCTGAATT
>JBCBDF010000207.1:0-4615 GCA_038529875.1 Pseudomonadota bacterium
GACACGCGGAATTTGCAGGGCTGAGCCAGCTGTGTCTATCCGTATCAATAGCCTTGGGTATACTACTCACTCCACCGGTAAGAAGTCAGGAACCGAAAGGTAGCGCTCGCCGGTGTCATAGTTGAATCCGAGCACGCGCGTGCCAGCATCCAGCTCGGGCAGCTTCTTGGCAATGGCCGCAAGGGTCGCGCCGGAGGAAATGCCGATCAGCATGCCTTCTTCCGCAGCCGCACGGCGGGCCATCGCCTTGGCGTCATCGGCATCGACAGGGATCGCGCCATCGATGGCGTTGGTGTGGAGGTTACCGGGTATGAAACCCGCGCCAATGCCCTGAATGGGGTGAGGGCCGGGCTGGCCACCGCTAATGACGGGCGAGAGCTCAGGCTCGACACCATAGGCTTTCATGCCGCTCCAGCTCTTCTTCAGCTCCTCTGCGCAGCCAGTCAGGTGGCCGCCTGTACCGACTCCGGTGATCATCACGTCGATGGGATCATCGGCAAAGTCGGTGAGGATTTCCTTGGCGGTTGTGCGCGCGTGAACCGCGACATTGGCGGGGTTTTCGAATTGCGACGGCATCCACGCGCCATCGGTGCTCTCGACGATCTCGGTGGCGCGCTCGATTGCGCCCTTCATCCCCTTTTCCTTAGGCGTCAGGTCGAATGTCGCGCCGTAGGCGAGCATTAGGCGGCGACGCTCAACTGACATGCTTTCCGGCATGACGAGCACCAGCTTGTAGCCTTTGACTGCAGCGACCATCGCCAGGCCGATGCCGGTGTTGCCGCTGGTTGGCTCGACAATTGTTCCGCCAGGCGCGAGCTTGCCCGAGCTTTCCGCGTCCTCAACCATCGCCAGCGCGATGCGGTCCTTGATTGAGCCGCCGGGATTGGAGCGCTCCGACTTCAGCCACACTTCGTGATCGGGAAACAGCCGTGACAGGCGGATATGCGGGGTGTTGCCGATTGTCTCGAGGATGTTTGCAGCTTTCATCTCAGCTCTCCTGGTTCGTATTACTTGGCGAGGGTTCTACCATGTCTGGCGGCGGATCGAAGGTCTTTGTCGTCCGCAACACTGGGAATATTCGGCTCCACAGCGCAACGGTTACAATCGCACCGATCCCGCCCGCGGCAACTGCGGCCACCGGCCCGATCGCGCTGGCAAGAAATCCGGAGAATGCATCGCCGCCCTCATTCGACGCGCTGATAGTCAGCATCGATACCGAAGAGACGCGCCCGCGCTTGTCGTCCGGAGTGTGCAGCTGGATCAGCGATTGGCGGATATAGACGCTGAACATGTCCGCCGCGCCGACAATAACCAACATTGCGAGGCTGAGGGGCATCAATGTGGAGAATGCGAAGACCACTGTCGCTACCCCGAACAGCGCGACCGCCCACAGCATTTTCGGCCCGACATTTGTTCGCAAAGGACGAAACGAGAAAAAGAGTGCAGTTGCCGCCGCGCCAACAGCGGGGGCCGCAGCGAGCAAGCTCAACCCGATCTCGCCCGATTGCAATATGTCGCGAGCATAGACTGGGAACAGCGCGGTCGCGCCGGCGAGGAATACGGCGAACAGGTCGAGCGTGATCGCGCCGAGCACCATCTTGTTGCGCACGACATAGGCCATGCCATCGACAATGGCCCCGATTGGGCGCTGGTCTTTGCGGGTGTCTGGTTGAGGGACTTTGCCGATCAGGCCGAGCGCGATGAGTGAGATCGCAAACAGGATTGTCGCAGCGAGATAGGGTAGGGCGGGTCCAGCCCGATAAAGCACCCCGCCAATCGCCGGGCCCACGATCATGCCGACTTGCCAGGCGATCGAAGACAAGGCGATAGCCGTCGGCAATGAGGGCTTCGGCACCAGGTTGGGTGCAAGAGCAGACAAAGCTGGCCCGGCAAAACCGCGTGCCACACCCAGCACCACTGCTATCGCGAACAGGATCGGCAGCGTGATCGCGCCGCTCCAAGTGAACCAACCCAGCACCGCTGCGCATGCGAGTTGCAGGAGAACGGTAAGCTGTCCCAGGCGCCGACGGTCAAACCTATCCGCAGCAAGCCCGGTAAACGGTGTAAGGACAAACAGCGGCAGGAACTGAAACAAGCCGATAAGCGCGAGCTGGCCCGACGCCTCCGGAATGCTCATGCCGCCATCGCGTGCGATGTTATAGGTCTGCCACCCGATAATCAGCAGCATCGCATATTGCGCCAGCGTCATCGCAAAGCGGCTGACCCAATAGGCGCGGAAGTTGTGCACCCGAAATGGGTGGGGAGAGGTTTGGTCGAAATCGCTCACGCGCAGCCCATGGCAGGCGCGCTGGCCGCTGCCAAGCAGGCGAAACTAACTCATCTGAAAGAAGCTGTTTGGTTTAGCGCTTGCGGCGAAGGCGCGGATTGGGCTGCAATGCGTCGATAATCTCGACAAAGTCGTCAATCCGGATGATCCGTTCAAACTGGAAACCGGCGCGTTCGTCACGGGTCCAGATTACATAGGCTTCGATACGGCCAACAACCGGCAAGCGAATGATAACGCGGTCACCGCGACTCAGCTTCTGCGCGTCATCGACCATAAAGCCGTGCGCGGACAGATTCGAGACGTGAAGGTTGAGATCACCATGCGCGAAATGCTCCACGATCACCGGGAAATCTACCGGGTGACGCGCGGCACGACGCAAATCAGTGACACTCAGATTGGCTCCGGCTGACACGTTTCTCGACCCTCCATTATCATTCGAGCTCTGACCCTAATGGATCAGAAAGGCTGATAATTGGTAAAGCCGCCGATTAACGCGAAGTTTGCGAGCCTTAAGAGTTTGTATGGCTAGCGCGTGATCAGGCCGTGTTTCTTCTTGCCAAGACTGAGTTTCAGCGAATCGCCATCCGCGGGCACGACCAGAAAGCCCGTATCTGTGATTGTTTCGCCGTCCAGCTTCACCGCACCTTCGGCGATCTTGCGCTTGGCTTCGCCATTCGATGCGGTGAAGCCGATCTCTGTAAGGACCGCTCCGATGCGCATGCCGTCCGCGCCAACGGCAAGAGTGGGCAGGTCTTCGCCTGCGCCGCCACCAGCAAAGGTTTCGCGCGCTGTTGCTTCGGCCGCCTTCGCCGCATCTTCGCCGCGCACCAGTTTGGTGACTTCATTGGCTAGCACCACCTTTGCATCGTTGATCTCAGCACCCTCAAGCGCTTCGAGCCTGGCGATCTCGTCCAGCGGCATGTCCGTAAACAGCCTCAGGAACCGGCCAACATCGCGGTCGTCCGAATTGCGCCAGTATTGCCAGAAATCATACGCAGGGAGTTGCTCTTCGTTGAGCCAGACAGCGCCCGCTGCGGTCTTGCCCATCTTGGATCCGTCGGCAGTGGTGAGCAGTGGTGTGGTCAGGCCGAACAGCTCGAACCCTTCCTTGCGGCGCGACAGCTCCATCCCGTTGACGATATTGCCCCACTGATCGGACCCGCCCATCTGCAACCGGCATTCGTACCGGCGCGCAAGCTCCAGAAAGTCATAGGCCTGCAGGATCATGTAATTGAATTCGAGGAAAGTCAGCGGTTGCTCGCGATCCAGCCGCAAGCGCACCGAATCGAAAGTCAGCATCCGGTTGATGGTGAAATGCGGGCCGACATCGCGCAGCAGCTCGACGTAACCAAGCTTTGACAGCCATTCGTCATTGTCGACCATGATTGCATCGGTCGGGCCATCGCCAAAGGTCAGTAACCGCTCAAACACCGTGCGAATAGAGGCGATGTTTTCCTGAATGGTATCGCCGGTCAGCAGTTTGCGGCTCTCATCCTTGCCAGATGGATCGCCAACTTTGGTCGTCCCGCCGCCCATCACGACAATCGGCTTGTGCCCTTTCTGCTGCAAGCGGCGCAGCATCATGATCTGCACCAGGCTGCCTACGTGAAGGCTCGGCGCGGTCGCATCGAAGCCGATATATCCGGGCACGATCTGTTTTGCGGCGAGCTGGTCGAGCGCGCCTGTATCAGTCACTTGGTGGATGTAGCCGCGTTCATCGAGCAGGCGCAGCAGGTCAGATTCGTATGCAGTCATGATGCGCGCCGCTTAACAGTGCGCGCGGCGGCGGGGAAGGGGCGCAAACGCGCTCTCACGGAAAAGCCTCCTCGAAAAGCGTTGCCCACTCAGGCTCGCTCAGCAATAGGGGCGGCCATGCAACCACTTATGCTTCATCAGACCTGCGACCTTGGCCCGATCAAGGCTGTTACCGCAAAGATTACGCCCACTGATGTGGGCTGCGATGCTGAATTCCGCCTGGACGGGGCGATCGCCGGGATCAAAGTGCCGGCCCATGCCGCGTCAGAGCGGATGGACAATCTGTGGAAGACCACCTGCTTTGAGATTTTCTGGCAGCCGATTGGCGGCACCTACTACCGCGAGTTCAACCTCTCGCCGTCGAGCCGCTGGGCGGCCTATGATTTCGATGCCTTTCGCGAAGGTGCACGCGACGCGCCGGTCGATGCGATCGCAAT
This sequence comes from Pseudomonadota bacterium, assembly GCA_038529875.1. Lineage (GTDB taxonomy): Bacteria > Pseudomonadota > Alphaproteobacteria > Sphingomonadales > Sphingomonadaceae > Erythrobacter. The sequence continues at coordinate 4,480 of JBCBDF010000207.1, forward strand.
CTCTTGCTCACGCGATGAGGGCGAACTGGTGTTGAAGGCCAGCATTGCCTCCGAATTACCGAGCCCAGCGCAGGTCGCGCTCAATGCAATCGTCGAGCATCATGACGGCGCGTTGCAATTCTGGGCGCTGGCATTC
>JBCBDF010000208.1:0-4603 GCA_038529875.1 Pseudomonadota bacterium
CAGAGGTCTACATCATGATCCTGCCGGGCTTCGGCATGATCAGCCAAATCGTCGCGATCCAGCTGAAGATCTTCACGCCGGTCGGAACCGCGATCACCATTGTGGCCGCGGTGAAGTACATCTTCGTGTTCACGTCGAGGCCGACGGTGTACATGTGGTGCGCCCACACGATGAAGCCGACAACGCCGATCGCGACCATGGCATAGGCCATGCCGAGATAGCCGAACACCGGCTTACGGCTGAAGGTTGCGACGATTTGGCTGATCATGCCGAAGCCCGGCAGGATCATGATGTAGACCTCTGGGTGACCGAAGAACCAGAACAGGTGCTGGTAGAGAACAGGATCACCGCCGCCCGCTGGATTAAAGAAGGTCGTGCCGAAGTTACGGTCGGTCAGCAGCATGGTGATGGCAGCCGCCAGCACTGGAAGCGCCAGCAGCAGCAGGAAGGCTGTGACCAGCACCGACCATACGAACAGCGGCATTTTGTGCAGGGTCATACCCGGAGCGCGCATGTTGAAGATGGTGGTGATGAAGTTGGTTGCACCCAGGATCGAGCCTGCGCCCGCCAAGTGCAGCGAGAAGATCGCGAAGTCGACCGATGGACCGACCGATCCTGTGGTCGAAAGCGGTGCGTAGACCGTCCAGCCAACGCCTGCGCCCATCCCTGTACCGCCCGGCACAAACAGCGAGAAAAGCAGGCTGAAGAAGCCAGCAACCGTGAGCCAGAACGAGATGTTGTTCATCCGCGGAAAGGCCATATCCGGCGCGCCGATCATCAGCGGCACGAACCAGTTCCCAAAGCCCCCGATCATCGCCGGCATGACCATGAAGAAGACCATGATCAGACCGTGAGCAGTGATAAACACGTTCCACATATGCAGCGCCGCGTTTTCATCGCCAGGCGTATTGCCCATGAAATCGGACCAGAATTGAAGATATTGGATGCCTGGCTCGGCCAGCTCCATCCGCATAACGCCCGAAATGGCGCCACCCAGGATCCCAGCGATAATCGCAAAGATCAGGTAGAGCGTGCCGATATCCTTGTGGTTGGTCGACATAAACCAGCGCTTGAAAAAGCTTGGCTTGTGGTCCGCATCATGTGCGTGATCGTCGGTCTGCCCCTGGTTTGGGATGTCGAAACCTTCAGCTGTGGTAGCCATCGTTCGGATTCTCTCAGGTTCGTTATTATTCAACTATTCGGATTAGTTACGAAGCGACTTCTTCGCTGGCCTCAGCATCAGCCGCCTCGGCCTCTGGCGCAGCCTCTGCAACAGCATCGCTGGAAACCGTACCGCCCGGCTGCGTGCGCACCCAGGCTTCGTAATCGGCCATCGGCAACGCCTCTACCGCGAGCGGCATGTAAGCGTGCTTCGCGCCGCACAGCTCAGAGCACTGGCCATAATACACGCCCGGCTCTTCAATCGTCAGCAGTTTCTCATTGAGGCGACCGGGAACGGCATCCATCTTGAACCACAGCGACGGCACGGCGAATGCGTGAATCACATCGGCAGCGGTCGTCTGGATCCGCAGCGGCACCCCGGCCGGCACAACCATACGATTGTCGACCGCCAGCTGGAACGGCTCGCCACTTTCCGCCGCTTGTTCCTCGGTCAGCATGTTCGAGACAATCTCGAAATCGCCATTATCGGGATAGGTGTAAGTCCAATACCACTGGTAACCGGTGGCCTTGATCGTAATCGCCTCTTCCGGCGGCGTTTCATACTGGCGCGCCAGCAGCGAGATCGAGGGGACCGCGATCACCACCAGGATGATGACCGGGACGATGGTCCAGATCACTTCGATGGCGGTGTTGTGAGTCGTTTTTGACGGGACGGGGTTGGCCGACTTGCGATAACGCACCACCACCCACAGCAGCAGAGCCAAAACGAACAGGCTGATCACGGTGATCACCGGCAACAGGATGTAATCATGCATCCACAGCGCATAGGCGCCATCAGCTGAATACTGATCCTGAAAAGTCATGCTCTTCATCGCATCGTCTTCAAACGATGTGGGCATGCCCTTGCCTTCGGTCGGTGCCATGGGCGTGTAACCGGAAGCCGGTTCGCCAGCCGCAACAGCTTCCGCCGCATCGCCAGCCTCCACCTCCTGAGCGGCCGCAACCTGCGGCATCAGAGCAATCGACATCGCCGCCAGCAAAGCAAATACTGCGAGCGATGCACGGTCGAAAATTTGACCCAGTTTCATGTGTCTAGTCTATCCGCTGCTAATCCCATGCCGCTCTCATAGCACACTCCATGAAAGGAGCATTGCATACGGCTTACGCACCGGCACGAGTGCCAGCGTTCTCGGCCTCTTAGCTGCGCTTGCTCACTGCCTCAAGCGCTTCTAGGGAGAAAATTATGCAAGCCACCATGTTTGGCGCGCAAGTTTGCACAAAAGGATTTGATTTTACGCGATGACTGACGAAGACGTCCTGTCCGAATTCCGTAGCTGCGGCGCCCTGTTGGAGGGGCATTTCAAGCTCTCATCCGGCCGCCACAGCGCACACTATCTGCAATGCGCCAGGGTGTTGATGAATCCCGAGCGCGCTGGCCGATTGGCCCGCGCGATCTGCGCCAATATCCCGCGCGAAGTGCGCGCGGAGGTCGATACGGTTGTCTCCCCAGCAATGGGTGGAATCATCGTCGGACACGAAGTTGGCCGCTGCCTTGAGAAAGACGCCCTGTTCCTTGAACGCCCCGATGGCGTGTTTCATTTCCGCCGCGGCTTCGCGTTGGAACCGGGCGCAAAAGTGCTGATGGTCGAGGATGTCGTCACCACCGGCCTGTCCAGCCGCGAGGCCATCGAAGCGGTCGGGCGTGAAGGCGGAGAGGTGATCGCCGAATGCTCACTGGTCGATCGCTCCGCCGGTGAAGTGGAACTTGGCGTGCCATTTTATCCACTCATCGCCATCAACTTCCCAACTTACGCTGACGAAGAAGTGCCAGCAGACCTGGCCGCCATACCAGTGACCAAGCCGGGCAGTCGCAAATGAACTTTGAAAAACCGTTGGTGCTGAGCTTGTCGAAGCACGTGCGATTTGGCACACGCCCTTCGACAGGCTCAGGGCGAACGGAGTATATCGAAGCATGATCAAACCGCTCCGCCTTGGCGTGAATATCGATCACGTGGCCACGATCCGTAATGCGCGCGGCGGCGACCACCCCGATCCAGTGCGCGCGGCGGAGATCGTCGCCAGTGTTGGCGGCGACGGCATCACCGCGCATTTGCGCGAAGACCGGCGGCATATTCGCGACGAGGATCTGGCGCGCATTCAGAGCGCTACCGAGCTGCCGCTCAATCTGGAAATGGCCGCGACCCGCGAAATGCTGGAGATTGCGCTGCGTCATAAGCCGCATGCCGCCTGTATCGTGCCGGAAAAGCGCGAGGAGCGCACGACCGAGGGCGGTCTTGACGCGGCGGGGCTGCACAATTCGCTGGTTCCAATTGTCGATGAATTGCGCGACGCAGGCATCCGCGTATCGCTTTTTATCGAGGCAAACGAGCGACAATTGGATGCCGCGCTCAGGCTAGGCGCGCCGGTGGTCGAGTTTCACACGGGCGAATATGCCCATGCATTTCTCGATGGCGACAATGAGCGGGTCGCGAGCGAGGTAAAGCGGATCAGCGATATGTCCGCGCTCGCCGCCAAGAACGGCATCGAACCGCATGCCGGACACGGGCTCACATTTGAAAACGTGCAGCCGATCGCGGCAATTCCGCAGATCGCGGAGCTGAATATCGGGCACTACCTTGTGGGCGAGGCGGTGTTTGTCGGGCTGGAGGCTGCCATTCGCCGGATGCGTGATCTGATGGATGAGGCCCGATAACGGGTACATGCTGACTTGGCCGATCCCGACCTCCCCGAACTGACAGGAGAGCAAAAAGGCTGGGCCTTTGCTGGCGCAGGTCTGTTCCTGCTGGCAATCGGGTTTCTTGGTTTTGCCCTATCAAACGGCATAATGGTGGCCTTTGCAATCGGTTGGGTCGCGCTGCAAATTTTCGGCTATGTTGGGTCGCTGAAGCGCGCGAATGGCGACTTCGCGCATCCGCTGTTCAAGAGCCAGGTGATGCTGCACGCGGTCGCAGTCGGGCTGCTGGTTATGGTGCTATTCGGAGGGCGTGCTTGATATTTCGGATGCCTCGCCAGCCCGCGCGCTCCACCCTTCCACCAGGATGGTATCCCGGTAGGCTCCGGGTGGAAGGGTGGAGCGCGCGGGTGGCTACGGTCAAAAAGCAAGGAATCCTCAGATGATCATCGGAACTGGTTCTGACCTGTGCAATATCGAGCGTATCCAGAATTCGCTCGATCGCTTTGGTGAGCGCTTTGAAAATCGCGTGTTCACGGAGCTGGAACGTGCCAAGGCTCGCAAGCGTCCCTTCACCATCGCCGGCACCTACGCGAAGCGATTCGCGGCCAAGGAAGCGTTCAGCAAGGCGGTGGGCACTGGCTTTCGCCGCGGCGTTTTCATGAAAGACATCGGCGTGGTCAATGCACCGTCGGGCGCACCGACCTTGGCGCTCGTCGGCGGCGCTGCCATTCGGCTTGCGGAAATGGTTCCGGAAGGCCATGAAGCGCATGTTCATCTGACCCTAAC
>JBCBDF010000209.1:0-4585 GCA_038529875.1 Pseudomonadota bacterium
GCTGGCGACATCGACAATACCGAGCGAGTCGCGCAACCATTGCACCAGAGACCCTGCAACAAACACCGAGCCTTCGATGGCATAGGTCCGCTCTCCGCCGATCTGCGTCAGCACCGTGCCGAGCAGGCGATTGGTCGAGCGCGGGATGCTCGCACCCTGATTAGTCAGCACAAACGCCCCGGTGCCGTAGGTCGCCTTGGTCTCTCCCGGCGAAAGGCACGCCTGCCCGATGGTCGCTGCCTGTTGATCGCCAACCATGCCGGTGATCGGGATCGCGCGCCCGAACAATTCGTGTGAGGTTTCCCCTAGCGCGCCCGACATATCGACCACTTGCGGCAGCGCAGAATGCGGCACGCCCAGCAGGTCGCACAGGCCGGGGTCGAATTGCGCACCTGCCAGCTCCAGCAGCAAGGTGCGGCTGGCATTGCTGGCGTCACTGATATGATCGCCACCCGTCAGCTTAAAGGTAAGCCAGCTTTCAATCGTGCCGAAAGCCAGCGAGCCCTTGTCCGCCGCCCCGCGGACATCCGCCACATTGTCGAGCATCCACCGCATTTTCGTGCCGGAGAAATACGGGTCGAGCAGCAGGCCAGTGCGCGCCTGCACATCCTTTTCGTGCCCCGCCGCACGCAAATCAATGCAGAACGGTTCCGTCCGGCGATCCTGCCACACAATCGCTCGAGCCAGCGGCTCGCCAGAATTCTTGTCCCACGCCACCACTGTCTCGCGCTGGTTGGTGATGCCGATGCAGGCGATTTTTTCCGCGCCGCCCGCCTTTTCGATCACCGCGCGCGCGCATCCAAGCGTCTTGTCCCAAATCTCGGTCGCATCATGCTCAACCCAGCCAGCCTGCGGGTAATGCTGGGTCAGCTCCTCCTGCGCGCTACCGTGGAACGCGCCTGCCGCATCGAACAGCATTGCTCGGGTCGAGGTTGTGCCTTCATCGAGAACAAGGATGTAATCGCTCATAAACTTCTCTCAGTTGCTTTTTGCTGTCGTAATCGGTCGCACAGCGACCGCAAGCCCGACCGGGCGCCCGCAGCGACGCGACCTTTAGGTCGTGTGAGCGAGGAAATCGCACACCGGATGGTGTGCGGAACACAAAACTCGGAAGGGTGGAGGGCGCGGGTGGCCGGGTCTTTGCCAAAGGCTCGACAGTCGATCACAATATGCCCATACAAAACGTATGGCAGGACTACCTGAGAAACCATGGCCGACTGGCACCGCTGAGCAGCTCGATCCGCTGATCCGGCGTGTGCTCGCACCCAACCCGTCGCCCTACACTTACACCGGCACACAGACCTATGTGGTCGGCGGTGGCATTGATGTGGCGGTGATCGATCCCGGCCCCAACGAGCCTGCGCATTTGGACGCGATCATCGAAACGGTGGGCGAGGCGCGCATCGCCGCAATCATGTGCACCCATACGCACCGCGATCACTCGCCTGCTGCCGCGCCATTGAAAGAGCGCACCGGCGCGCCAATTGTCGGCTGCGCGCCGCTGGTGCTCAAATCGGATCGCCCGCGCGCCGACGAAGCCTTCGACACCACGTATGAGCCCGACCGCGTTCTCGAAGATGGTGAACAAATGACGGGCGAGGGCTGGACACTCACTGCGGTTCATACGCCGGGGCATACTTCAAACCACCTGTGCTTCGCGCTGGAGGAGAGCAAAGCGCTGTTCACCGGCGATCACGTAATGGGATGGTCGACCAGCGTCGTGATCCCACCCGATGGCGATATGGGCGATTATATGCGCAGCCTCGAACGGCTGATGGCGCGCGATGACGCCGTCTATCACTCGGCCCACGGCGCGGCGATCACCAAGCCGCAGCAGCTCGTGCGCGGTATGATCGGCCATCGTCGCCAGCGTGAAAACCAGATCCTGCGCCTGATGGGCGAGGCCCCGCGGCCGATCCCTGATTTCATCCCGCACATGTATAAGGGGCTGGATGAGCGTCTGATTCCGGCGGCGGAGATGAGCGTAGAGGCGCATCTGATCGACCTGGAAAAACGCGGGATGGCCGCGCAAGACGCTGGTGTCTGGCGAACGCTCTGACGCTCGGCTAGCTCACCTGCTCGGCATAATCCCCGCGCACAAACGCCTCGCTCAGTGCGAATTTCTGCACTTTGCCTGACCCGGTCAGCGGAAACTCATTAACCCAGACCCAGTGTGCTGGCGTTTTTTGCGGCGAGAGGCGTTCGCGAATAAAGCCGCGCAATTCCCCTTCATCGGGCCTCGCCGCCCCTTCTGCCAAGCGCATGAAGCACGCTACAATCTCGCCCCATTTCTCGTCTGGAACTCCCGCAACGGCCACCTCGGCAATCGCGGGATGTTCGAGCAGGGCAGCCTCGATTTCGGCAGGGAACAGGTTTTCGCCGCCGCGAATGATCATCTCTTTCACGCGGCCCGTAATTTTTACATAGCCGCGCGAGTCCATGCTGCCGAGATCGCCGGTATGCAGCCAGCCGTCGCCGTCGATCGTCTCTGCGGTCGCCTGCGGGTTGTCGTTATAGCCCGCCATCATGTTGTAGCCGCGCATGCAGATCTCGCCCTGCTCATCGGCCGCACAAACACTGTTGTCCCTGGGGTAGCGGATCGAGACCTCCATGTGCGAGCACGGCTGACCGATAGTCTCGGTCAGGTCCGCACCCTGATCGGTTGGCCAGGCGGCGGTAATCGCGGGCGAGGTTTCGGTTTGGCCATAAACGATCAGGATCGGCACCCCGAACACCTCCTGCGCCGCGCGATTGAGCTCCGGCTGGACCATCGCGCCGCCGCTCACAATCGTCTCGACACAGCGCACATCGGTGCCGGTAGCCTTTGCCGCCTCGATCATGGCGAAGATCATGGTCGATACGCCGCCGACAACCTCCGGCTTCTCGCGCGCAATCGCGCCCACCACAGCAGCGGGGTCGAACAGGGTCACCAACAAGATCGTCGCCCCATGCGCAAGGCAGCCCAACACGCACACCGCGCTGCCAGCGGTGTGGAACAGCGGAAATGGGCACAGCACGCTCGCACCCGGACGCAGGTTCCAGCGCGCGAACACATCGTAATTGCTTTGCACCAGGCCATGCTGATGCAGCAACACGCCCTTGGGAAACCCGGTTGTGCCCGATGTGTACTGGATCATGACAATGTCGTGCGGCTCGGTCTCGCGCAGCGTCCCATCGCCCTCGCCTGCAAACAGCTCGGCATGATCCTCGATATCGATGACATGGGCAGAGGCTGCGAGACCGGCGGCGGCTTCATCGACCACCGGACGCAAGGCGGAGCCGCGCACATGCGGCTGATAATAAACCGCTGCCGATTTGGACTGCTCCAGCACGTAGCGCACTTCGCGCGGCGTAAAGGACGGATTGACCGTCACCAGCGTCAGGCCCGCCATCGCCGAGCCCAATTGTATCAACACCCATTCCGGGCAATTGCCCGCCATGATCGCGATCCGCGTTCCCGCCGGATGGCGCGAAGCCAGCGCTCGCCCACATTTCTCGGCATCTGCCAGCAGCTGCGCATAGGTCCATTCGCGCCCGATCGAGCCGTCCGCCAGCGCTTCGCGCAATGCCTTCGCATCCGGGCGCACCGCCACCTGTTCGCGCAGCACATCCTCTATCGTGCGTTCGCGATATTCGGTGTCGGCCTGCCCCGGGCAATACGCCTCTTTCAAATCGAGCTGATACATGTCTCTCTCCCCAGATGCGCGATAGCACAAGGAGGCTCGCATATCAGACAAAAAGGCCTATATCGAACCTGTTAGCTTGCATCTGGGATCTGAAGACTATGAGCGTTGAGAATAAAGTGCCGTCGGGCGAGGATTTGCTCGCCGAGATTGATCGCCTGCGTAAGGAACGCAATGCGGTGATCCTGGCGCATTATTACCAGACGCCCGATATTCAGGACATTGCGGACTATGTCGGGGATTCGCTGCAACTGAGCCAGATGGCGGCGGAGACAGACGCGGATGTCATCGCGTTTTGCGGCGTGAAGTTCATGGCGGACACGGCGAAAATCCTGTCTCCAGAAAAGATCGTGGTGCTGCCGGACATGGACGCCGGATGCAGCCTCGAAGACAGCTGCCCGCCGGATAAATTCCGCGCCTTCCGCGAGGCGCATCCCGATCACATTGCGCTGACCTACATCAATTGTTCGACCGAGGTAAAAGCTCTGTCTGACGTGATCGTCACGTCTTCAAGCGCAGAGACGATCCTGCAGCAGATCCCGGAAGATCAGAAGATCATCTTCGGCCCGGACCGCCACCTTGGCGGGTATCTCGCGCGCAAGTTCAACCGCGAAATGCTGTTGTGGCCGGGCGTGTGCATCGTGCACGAAGCCTTCAGCGAGACGGAGCTGCTCAAGCTGAAGGAAGAGCACCCGGACGCGCCGATTGCTGCGCACCCGGAATGCCCGCCGACCATCGTCGATCATGCCGATTATGTCGGCTCTACCAGCGGCATTTTGAAATTCGCGAAGGAGTTTGAAGGCGATACGCTGATCGTGGCGACCGAGCCGCACATCATCCACCAGATGGAAAAGGCCCTGCCGGAGAAGAACTTCATCGGCGCGCCGGGTGCGGACGGTAAT
>JBCBDF010000210.1:0-4583 GCA_038529875.1 Pseudomonadota bacterium
GGTGCCGCCATCGGCCTGGATCACGTCGCAATCGAGCGTGATTTGGCGCTCACCCAGTTTCTTGAGGTCTACAACTGCGCGCAAAGAACGCCCGATAAGGCGCTGAATTTCCTGCGTACGCCCGGATTGCTTGCCGCGCGCAGCCTCACGGCTGCTGCGTGTGTGGGTCGAGCGTGGGAGCATCGAATACTCGCCCGTAACCCAGCCTTCGCCTTTGCCGCGCAGCCATGGCGGAATGCGTTCTTCGACGCTGGCCGTGCACAGCACCCGGGTATCGCCAAAGCTGATCAGGCATGATCCTTCAGCATGTTTGGTGAAGCCGGTTTCGATGGTGATTGCGCGCATTTCGTCAGGCGCGCGGCCGGAAGGTCGCATATGTTTTCCTTATGTCTTGAACCGGATATCGATTCGCGTTGGTGGCGGTGTGGCCGCGCTATTGTTTTCCCGCAAGAGCAGCGGGAGACTTGGCGCACGATAGTTTGCCGCTAGATATAGGGTATGGCCTCACCACCGATCTCAGAAATGACCGAAAGGGCGCGCGAAATCTTTCGCCGCGTGGTTGAGGGCTATCTCGATAGCGGCCAGCCGGTCGGTTCGAAGACGCTGGCGAGCGAGCAGACCATCAACCTTTCGCCTGCCTCCATCCGCTCGGTCCTGGCCGACCTTGAGAATTTGGGCCTGCTCGCTGCGCCGCATACCAGCGCGGGCCGCCTGCCGACCGAAACGGGTCTTCGAATGTTTGTCGATGGCATGATGCAAGTCGCTGAACCCACGGCAGAAGAACGCGCACACATTGAGCAGCGGCTATCCGATCCCGGCCCGGTTGAGCAGGCTCTCGAACAAGCAAGTTCGGTCCTGTCCGATCTGTCTGGCGCGGCGGGCATGGTGATGGTGCCGACGCGCGAACAGCGCCTCGCGCAGTTCAACCTTGTCGACTTGGGGACAGGCCAAGAAGGGCAAAGACGCGCGCTGGCCGTGCTGGTGGGCGAAGATGGCGGGGTTGAAAACCGCGTGATCGAGCTTGGTGGAGCCATCGCGCCCGGATCGCTCGACCAAGCGACCAATTATATCACTGCGCGGCTTTCGGGGCGCACGCTCAGCGAGGCGGCGTCGGCGATGACCAAAGAGATCGCCGCAGGCAAATCCCAGCTAGACAATGCCAGCAAGGATCTGGTTGAGCGCGGCCTTGCCGTGTGGAGCGAAGACACTGAGGAGCGCCCGGTGCTGATCGTGCGCGGCGCTTCCAACCTTCTCGACGAGGCAGCGCTGGAGGATATCGACCGGGTTCGCTCGCTGCTTGACGATCTTGAGAGCAAGCAATCTGTTGCTGCCTTGCTCGACGATGCGCGCGAGGCGGAGGCTACACGCATCTTCATCGGCAGCGAAAACCGGCTGTTCGGGCTGTCTGGCTCTTCGGTGATCGCATCGCCCTATCGCGATCGCGAGGGCAGGGTGGTCGGAGTTCTGGGTGTGATTGGGCCCACGCGGTTGAATTACGCCCGCGTGGTCCCCATGGTGGATTTAACGGCCCAATCTTTGGGCAAACTCATTGCATAATTGGATAAACCACGACGATGATCGACAACAATAAGCCGCGGGACGAGGCGGCAGAAGCAGAACTGAAAGGCGTGCCGGAGGAATTTCTGGAGGACGCGGACGATGCCGAAAACGAGGATGGCGATGTAAATGAAGCGCTGGAGGCGCTGCGCCGTGACCTCGAAGAGGCCAAGCAAGAGACGCTGTATGCCAAGGCGGAGACGCAGAATGTCCGCCGCCGTATGGAAAAGGACGTGTCGGATGCGCGGAGCTATGCCTCAACCGGTTTTGCGCGCGATATCCTGAGCGTGGCTGATAATCTCTCACGCGCGATCGAAGCCATCCCGGAATCCTTGCGCGAAGACGAGAAGATGAAGGGCCTGGTGACCGGGATCGAAGCAACCCAGCGCGAGCTTGAGAAGGTCTTCAAGCAGCATGGAATTGAGCGTGTAGCTGCTATGGGTATGCCGCTCGATCCCAACCAGCACCAGGCAATGCTCGAGGTTCCAAGCGACGAGCATGAGCCGGGAACGATTGTGCAGGAAATGCAGGCAGGCTGGATGATCAGGGACCGTTTGCTCCGCCCCGCGATGGTGGGTGTTGCGAAGAAGCCGGACTAGTGGAGCGCTGTGATTCCTCTTGAGCCGGTTCTTGGAATAGCTCTGCTTGCCTTATTCTTGTGGCTCTTCTGGGTTTCTTCTCGAAGTGTCGGGAATGCTGCGAGCAAAGTCGCAAAAGACAGGCCCGATTTTGATTACTGTGTCTTCACGACTGAATTCGATTTGGAGCGAAAAGGTGAGCAAATTGTCGATTTGCTAGCGTCCTCGGGCGCAAAGTTATCTCCACCCGAGACTTTGCAAATGGTCGCTCTCACGGATCGCAGAGAAGCGTTCGAAACTTCGTATCTCTCAGCGGGCGAGGTGTGGTCAAAGGAGCAGCCACGCGACCTTCGAGGTTATGCGATTTTGCTTTTACTCGATCACTCGGGGTCAATGGCGGATCGGATGCCATTCGTTGCTGGCGAATTGATGGCTGGCATCGAATGGATCGAAGATGCCGGCGCGTCGATTATGCTTGCGGGATTTACTACAGTTGGCTGGCACGGTGGTCGTTCGCGTAAGAAATGGATCGACGCCGGCCACCCCAGCTATCCGGGTCGGCTCTGTGATTTACTGCACATCGTGTATTCCCCCTTTGAGTGCACGACAGCCGCCACGGATTTCCGTCCGTTACTACGTAATGATGTTTTCTTTGAGAATGTCGATGGAGAGGCGCTACTTTGGGCACGGGGCAAACTCAAAGCATCGGATCGTTCCAAACGCATCTTGATAGTATTGAGCGATGGCGCTCCGGTCGACGACAGCACAATTATCGCGAACGGGAACACATTTATGTGGCGGCACATGATGTCGGTTTTGGAAGAGTTGCACGCCGACAAAGACATGAAGCTCGGGGGCATTGGGATGGATTATGAAATGAGGGAATTCTACGCCAATTCGCGCTTCGCCAAAGACCCGAGTGCTATTGCTCCGGCTCTTGCGGAACTTCTCAATGAGTTAGCGCCCTAATCTCACCCGAAATCGGGCAGCGGGCTCGCTTCGATATCGGCGATTAGCTGTTTGTTCACGGCTGACTTGTTGGCGTTGAAGGCGCTTGCATTAAGGCCTTTCATGTGGGTCAGGGTTGCCTCAAGTGTGGTTTCGACGTCTTCTGGTGCAACGACTTGGTCGAAATAGCCGACTTCGCGTGCGGCATCTGGCGCGAACAATTCCGAGGTTGCGACCGCTTTGCGACCGGCAGCGTTGAGCCGCGCTGCACCGAGTATCATCGGATAGATCGGGAGGGCCATGCCGATGGCGCTTTCGTTCATGCCGGTGACAAAATCGCCTTCGGTCCCAATAGCCTTGTCCGCGGCCAGCATCAGGAATGCGCCCATTGGGTAAGCGTGCCCTTCACATAGTGTTACGACTGGAGCTGGGTGGTGCAGGATTGCAAGGATCGCATCCTTGCCCGCCTGCAATTGCGCGGTTGCCACTTCGGGCCCTGCGGCAAAACCTTTGAGGTCAAAGCCCGCCGAGAAAATTCCTTTGCGCCCACGAATGGCGACCGGTGCGAAGTCGCCCGCGCATTCGCCAAGCGCGCTAACAAGCGCATCGAGCTTCTCTTTGTTGAGCGCGTTTACCTTGCCATCATCCAAGGCGATGATGTGTGCGCCATCGCGCTGTTCAGTCGTGATCATACTCGTTCCCTAGCCAGATTCGTCCGCCCTTACGCAGTCTAGAGCTCAAGCACCATTTGCAAGTTACAACGCGCGTATGGCGTCTGCCACGCATCTTCGGAAGCGAGCGCGGTGAAGCCGGTGCGTTCGTAAAGAGCTGTCGCAGCCTCCAACTGGTCATTGGTTTCGAGCCAAACTCTGGTTGCATTGCGCTCACTTGCGACTTCCAAAAGCCGATCGAGTACGGCTGCGCCGATCCCCTGGCCCTGTGCTGACGGTTCGGTCGCCATCTTGACGATCTCCATCCAGGTCTCGCCATCGTCGGGCGCAAAATTTGCGGGCAGGATAGCGCCTGTGCCCACGACCCAGCCTTTCGCGTCGGCGACGGCTATGTAGCCGCCGGGTTCGATAATGGTCTGTTGGGGATGATCGAGCTGGCGCCTATCCTTTTCCTCCATTCCAAACATCTCTTCGATCCATTGGCGATTGAGCGCCGCAAATGCTGGCGCATCCACCGGTCCGAATTCACGAATCTGCCAATCTAGTGCTGCCATCTCTCGCTCCCGGAAACCGTACTAGCACATCATAGGCGGATTTGTCGGCCACACCGGTCACGCGAACGCCCTGGCGCATCCAGAACGCGTGTTTCACGATCTCGGCCTGTTGCTCGATCCCGTATTTGTTGAACGGTTGGCCGGGTTTCAGCGTGTAATCATAACGGCAGAAGGGATGGCGATTGAGCAGGAGATACCATTCTCCGCGCGACTGCGTCTGCCAAACATGCGTTAGCTCGTGGATCAGCAGGCCCTGGCGCAAAATGCTCTCGTTC
>JBCBDF010000211.1:0-4530 GCA_038529875.1 Pseudomonadota bacterium
CGATCCCGGTGCGCGCAAGGATATCGATCCGGTAGGCGGTTTCCATATGCCGCTTGCGCTCCTCCAGAGACAGCGCCGGATTAGTGACGTGATAGCTCGTCTGGAACACACCCCATTCGCCGCCCAGCCAATAGACCATCGCAAGGATATGAACCCAGCGCAGTATGATGAGCTCGTTCACAATCAGAAATTCCATGATCCCTCCCCAAACGCGAAGAGCTATTCGCGCGACAATTTCTGAACCACATCCATGATTGGCGGATCGCTGGCCTCCATTGCCTCGACCTCCTGCTGGAAGCCGCGCATGATCCGCGCGACATAGGCGCGCGTTGCCAGACCGCGCTCTTCGCCCGCTGCCCTGTCAGGCTCATAGGCCTCGATATCGGCGCGGTTTATGGTGCCCTTTTCGTCGAGCAAGCGCTCAACCGTGTCCTGTCGCTCACGCAGCGCTGAGACTTCGGCAGCTAGCGCAAATACGGTTGAGTAGAGCCGGTCGAGCGCGGGGTCTTCGAAATATTCCGGGCGCTTGCCCTTGGCCCGGCGACCTGACAGCGCGACCCAGTCAAAGTCCTCGCTCACGCGGCAGCTGCCCGTTCGGCAGGCTTCCACGCGCCATAGGCGTTCCAAATCGCCGCACGGCCAAAATCTTCCTCGCCGTCATCGGGTGATGGTGGGAAAATCTCCGGATCGACCACTGCGCGCACCCCGGCGATGAACTGGTTTTCCCGCGCAAAACCTGCATCGGTCATAACCTGCTTTAGGTCCTGCCCATGCATTGCGGACCAGAATGGCTCGTTGTTGTTGAACGCATCCCAGTCGCGCATGAACTGTTCGAACAATGGCATTTCATCCGAGTATTGCGGCTGTTCGATGTGCAGGATCAGCCCGCCCGGTGCGAGCACCCGGTTCGCCTCGGACAAAAGGCGCGGCATCGCCTTGGAGGAAAGCTCGTGCAGGAACATTGTCGTCTGCACCCAGTCGAAATATCCGTCTTCCCAACGCGACAGGTCTTCGCCAGATGCCTGCACAAACTTGATATTTTTCACCCCCATCGCCGCCGCACGCGCCGCGCCATAGCGCAATGAAGCGGCTGCGGTATCAATCGCGATCACTTCCGCATCGGGATAGGCGAGCGCAATCGGCACGGCATTGTGGCCCACGGTACAGCCGATATCGAGGATGCGCTTGGGCTGCCAATCGGGGCGCTCGGTCTTGGCCCATTCGACCACCGCTTGACCGCCGCCATCGTTTAGTCCGCCCAGCGCGCCGCCGGTGGTTGCGAACAGACCGACATCGTAATTCGCCCCGACCGTGACATCATCGCTGCGCTCTTCGCTGTGATAGCCACCCGGCTGGCAATGAATGTCGACCGCCGTCTGGTAATGCGGCTGCTCGACCGATGGGTCCAGCTCAAGCATTCCGGAATGCTCATTAAACTGGCGCGCCATCGCGTCGAGCTCGTCAAGCTGGCGCAGCACCACCTGGCGGCCATTGTGCTGGCGCATCTCCATCGAATTGCGCTTCAACGCCGACCACATACGGTGCCAAGGATCCTGGTTCATCGCATCGCGGATTTCATAACGATGCTCCGGATCGCGGCCATGCTCGGCTCGAAATGCAGGCAGCACACGCTTTTCATAGGCGAGCTTGTTGCCACCACCGATTGGCCCGGACAGGTAACGATTGAAATGGGTGAGGAAATTGAACCGCGCAGCCTCATCGTGATTGGTTCGCGGCATCATGGGATGGCGTGTCAGCGCCGTGTAGGGCGGGGGAAGATCGGAAGCCATATTCTCTACCTCAGTAATTTGTCCGGACAAATTTGCCGCGCATTCTCTATGATGTCAATTACAATAAGGGTGACCCGCAATCGGCCCAACGGTGTGCATGGATCAGCAAATACGTACCAACGTATAGATAGTTTCTGCGGATCGGCAAAAGGGCTGGCAAGTCATCAGCAAGTCTTGCTAGCTTATCCAGACTGCAAGCTATCGGGGACTGGAATTTGGGTCAGGAGATCGGGGCAGAGGGTTTTACCGATGAGGACTTCGCGCGCTTTCGTAGCCAGATTGCCGCCGAAACCGATCTGTTGCGCACGACCTTCGCGAATGGCGGCTTGTCGCAGGCCGGGCCTTTCATCGGGCTGGAGCTCGAAGCCTGGCTGATCGATCACAACTTCTTCCCTGCGCCGCATAATCAGAGTTTTCTTGAACGGCTCGGGGATGATTCCGTGGTCGCGGAGCTCTCGAAGTTCAACATCGAAATCAATGCGCCGGTTTGCACGATCGCGGATCGTGGGCTGGAGGCGATGCACCAGCACCTTAGCGCCACCATGCGTCGCTGCGCCGCCAATGCGCATGATGATGTCGATACGGTGATGGCGATCGGAACGCTGCCGACGCTGCGCGAGGAAGACCTCTCGCTTGATGCGATGACCCCGTCCAATCGCTATGCCGCGCTTAATCGGGAGGCGCTTCGGGCGCGTAACGGCGCACCGGTCGAGATCGATATTGCCAATCCGGATCCAGGCGGATCGCACTTCACCGCCTCCTACCAGGACGTGATGCTGGAGGCGGCGACCACATCGCTCCAACTGCATTTGCAGGTCCCATGCGCGCAGACCTGGCGCTTCTACAATGCCTCGATCATCCTTAGCGCGCCCTTGGTCGCAATCTCGGCAAATTCGCCGTTCCTGTTCGGCAAGGTGCTTTGGCACGAGACCCGCATCCCCGTATTTGAGCAGGCGCTGGGGCAAATCCACGGGCCGCCGCGCGTTGCCATGGGCAGCGGATATATGAGCCGAGACCCGACCGAAATTTTCGCCGAGAACCTCGCCGATTATCCGCTATTGCTGCCTGATTGCAGCAACACCACGATCGAACGCTTTCCCTGCCTCAAGCTGCACAATGGAACGATCTGGCGTTGGGTCCGACCGATTGTCGGTTTCGACGATGACGGCATGCCGCATGTGCGGATCGAGCAGCGGGTGATGCCGGCGGGGCCAAGCGTGCTGGATATGATGGCCAATGCCGCATTGTACTACGGCGCCGTTTTCGAGTTGGCGCGGAACATCGAGGCCGTGATGGAGGGCATGCCGTTCGAAGCGGCCAAAGCGAACTTCTACCGCGCTGCCAAGCGCGGGCTCGGGGCCGAGATCGACTGGCCGACGGCAGGGCAAAGAGTGGCGATAAGCGAGGTGGTTGCCGACTTGATTCCAATCGCCGAGCGCGGTCTGCGTG
This sequence comes from Pseudomonadota bacterium, assembly GCA_038529875.1. Lineage (GTDB taxonomy): Bacteria > Pseudomonadota > Alphaproteobacteria > Sphingomonadales > Sphingomonadaceae > Erythrobacter. The sequence continues at coordinate 3,240 of JBCBDF010000211.1, forward strand.
CTCAGGGCATGGCCGAGGATCTGATCGACAAGTATCTATCAGTCATCAAGCTAAGGCTCGATTGCAGTCGGACCGGCGCAATCTGGCAGTTGGCTTTCTTCGAGAAGTATGGCGACCTGAACAAGCTGACCGCGGCCTATCTCGAAAACCAGCGGACCGGCCTGCCCGTCCACGAATGGTCGATCTGAGCGTGTCCATAGGGCTGACGATCCGTGACAGTTTGCCAGGTGGATTGCTCGACTGCAACGCGCAGGATTTGCACGGGGTACTCGGCGGCCCCACCCTGATCGAACTGCCGGGGGAGCGCGAGGCGTCGCTATTCGTCTCGATCCTGATGCACGGAAATGAGGATGTCGGGCTAGGCGCCATACAGCGCGTATTGAAGGCGCGCGCCGGGAGACCTCTTCCACGCGCCCTAACGCTGTTGATCGGTAATGTCGAAGCAGCTGCAAAAGGACGAAGGCGAACCGACGACCAGCCGGACTATAACCGCGTTTGGCCTGGTGCAGAAAGCGAAGCTGATACGCCCGAGGCGCAGATCATGGCGCAGGTCCATCGACGCATTATTGATCGCAGCGCGTTTGCGGCCATCGACCTGCACAATAATACGGGGCGCAACCCGCATTACGGGGTCGTCTGCACTAGCAATCCCTCGGTACTGGCACTGGCGAGTTTTTTCTCTCAGAGAGTGGTGCGCTTTCGCGGGCTTCCAGGCACCCAGACGGCCTCGCTGACCGGGCATATTCCGGCGATGACTGCCGAATGCGGCCGTCCAGGAAGCGCTGAAAATGAAGCTGCGGCTGCGCGGTTCGTGGATCAGGTGCTCGATCTCGCGGAGCTTCCGGCAGAGCCGCACGCGAATGCGCCGCTCGACCTATTTCACACGCTGGGTGTGGTCCGCGTAAAGCCTGAAGTCTCTTTCGGTTTTGGAGAGAGCGAGGCCGAGATGTGCCTTGATCCGCATCTTGACCGGTTCAACTTTACGTCACTAGCCGCGGGCACAGCGATTGGTCGATCATCGCACGCAATGCCCCTCTGTGTGATCGACGAGCAAGGCAGGGATGTCGCCACAGAGTTCTTCGCCGTCGATCAGGGTAGACTGAGGCTTAGCAAGGAAGTTACCCCAGCCATGCTGACAGTCGATACACGCGTGGTTCGGCAAGACTGCCTTGGCTATTTGATGGAAAAGCTCGACCATCCTTGAACCCGCTTGTTGTCTAAAGAAAGACTGTCAGCGGCCACGCCGAGCATGTCGTGGTGGCGCATAGAAAGCGGAATCTGCAGGAACGAC
>JBCBDF010000212.1:0-4521 GCA_038529875.1 Pseudomonadota bacterium
AACGCCGCAACTACATCTGCCTGCGTTTCAAAAATGCGAGCCGGTGCGGTGACGGTCCAGCGCTCGCGCTCGACAGCGGATGATTTGAAACATGCCCGGCCCAGATTGCCGGTCAGCAGCTTCATTCCGCCATCGGGCTGCACCGGATCGGTCGCCGGGCGCAGCATGTCCAGATCGCGGCTTTCAGGCACCTCGGTCCAGCTCAGCTTCTGCTCGGCATCCAGCACCGGCTCGGTCGTGTAAGCCTCAAATCCGCCGTCCCACACGGTCAGGATGTCGTTATGCGCCAGACCCTCTTCCCGCAGGGTACGCGCGACATAGGCCATGCCGCCTGCGGCGTGGAACTGGTTCACATCGCCAGAGCCGTTGGGGTAAACCCGCGCTACCAGTGGTACGACGCTCGACAGTTCTGCCAGGTCATCCCAGTCGAAGATGACGCCGGCGGCGCGCGCCATTGCCGGGATATGGATCGCGTGATTGGTCGATCCGCCGGTGGCGAGCAGGCCAATCGCCGCGTTGATGATCGCTTTTTCGTCTATTACCTGCGCCAAGGTGCGCTCCGTGGTTCCGGCCAGCTGCGCCAGCCGGTGCATCGCCGCGCGGTCCAGCTCCTGCCGCAGCTTCGTCCCCGGAGTGACGAATGCAGAGCCGGGCACGTGAAGCCCCATCATCTCCATCATCATCTGGTTGGAATTGGCCGTGCCATAGAAGGTGCAGGTGCCGGGGGAGTGATAGCTGCCTAGCTCGCTTTCTAGCAGGGCGTCACGATCCACCTTGCCCTCGGCATAGAGCTGGCGGGTTTCCTGCTTCTGCTTGTTCGAAATGCCTGAAGGCATCGGCCCGGATGGCACGAAAATCGCGGGCAAATGGCCAAAGCGCAAAGCGCCGATCATCAGGCCGGGCACGATCTTGTCGCAAATGCCAAGGCAGGCGATCCCGTCATACATCTGATGCGACAAAGCGACCCCGGTGGACAGAGCGATTACATCGCGGCTGAACAGCGACAGCTCCATTCCGTCTTCGCCCTGGGTCACCCCGTCACACATGGCCGGTGTTCCGCCCGAAACCTGTGCGGTAGCGCCGACTTCGCGGGCGTAAATCTTCAGCCGGTCGGGATAGCGGCCATAGGGCTGATGCGCGGACAGCATGTCGTTGTATGCGGTGACAATGCCGACATTCGGCCCGCGTCCCGCCTTCATCGCGTCCTGATCTTCCAGCGCCCCGGCAAAGGCATGGGCGAGGTTGGAGCACGCCACATCCTTATGCTCCGGCCTACGGTCGCCCTCGCGCTTCATCAGCTCAAGATAGGCGCCGCGCGAACCCTGCGAATTGGCGATTACCCGCTGGGTCACCCGGTGGATGGTGTCGTTCAATGTCATACGGAATCTCCGCGATAAAGCACCGCCGTTCGTGCTGAGCTTGTCGAAGCACGTGGAGTCTCGCTTGCAAGCCCTTCGACAGGCTGAGGGCGAACGGCAAAGCTTAGGCTCGGATCACTCATGCCAGCTCACTCCATCGCGTTCGGCCAGGGCAATGGCGGCGCTTGGCCCCCAGCTGCCCGCAGTGTAGGTCTTGGGCGTGACGCCTGATGCCTCCCATGCAGCGCGGATCGCATCGACCCAGTGCCATTGCGCCTCCACTTCGTCGCGGCGGACGAACAGAGTCTGGTCTCCGCCCACGAGATCAAGCAGCAGCCGCTCGTAAGCGATGCGGCGGTGCTGCCCGACGAAGGCATCGGGCATGGCAATATCCAGCGGCACTTCGCGCAGTCGCACACCGTCATGGCCCAGCCCTGGCACCTTCGCCATCAGCGACAGCGATATGTTCTCTTCCGGCTGGATGCCGATGACCAGCCGGTTGGGCTGCAGGGTCGCCCCCATCTCTTCAAAGATCGAGTGCGGGACGCTGCGGAATTTGACCACGATCTCGGTTACGCGCTGGGGCAGCCGCTTGCCGGTGCGCAAGTAGAAAGGCACGCCCTTCCAGCGCCAATTGTCGACATGCGCCTTGATCGCGGTGAAGGTCTCTGTGTCGGAGTCCTTACCAAGCTCATCGTCATAGCCGGGCACGGCCTCGCCGCCGATTGCCCCTGCGCGATATTGCCCTGTCACCGTTTCGCTCGCCGCCACTTCGCGCAGCGCGCGCAGCACCTTGACCTTCTCGTCGCGCACCGCAGTTGCGTCGAAGCTGGTGGGCGGCTCCATCGCCACCAATGCTAGCAATTGCAGCATGTGGTTCTGCACCATGTCGCGCAGCGCGCCGGCATCGTCGTAAAACGCGACGCGCCCTTCGAGGCCCACGGTCTCGGCAACGGTGATCTGGACATGGTCGATATAGGTCGCGTTCCAGATCGGTTCGAACAGGATATTGGCAAAGCGCAGCGCGAGCAGGTTTTGCACCGTTTCCTTGCCGAGATAATGGTCGATCCGGAAAATCCGGTCTTCGGGGAAGGCATCGGCCACCGCGTCATTGATCACGCAGCTGCTGGCGAGATCGGTGCCGAGCGGCTTTTCGAGGCACATGCGGACATTTTCGCCCGTCAGACCGGCATGTTTCAGCCCGGCAATTGTGGGGCCAAACAGGCTGGGCGCGGTGGAAAGGAAAATCGCCATGCCGGAATCGCTTGGGCCAGCCTCGTTTACCTTGTCTGCAAGTTTGTCGAACCCATCGGGCGAGCTCGCATCCAGCGCCTGATAGCTCAGCCGGTTGAGGAAATCGGCCATCCCGCCGCGCCGTTCGCTGGGCAGATATTGCTCCAGCGCCTCGCGCGCCAAGTTACGGAAGCCCGCATCGTCCATGTCGCTGCGGGCGGTGCCGATGATCTTGAGATCCGGCGATAGCAGCCCCTCGGCATCGAGCGCGCACAGGCTCGGCAACAGCATCCTGCGTGACAGGTCGCCGGTCGCTCCAAACAAGAGCAAGCGATCGGCACTGAGCTTGGTTTCGGGCATGCTTGAGTTCTCCGGCGCGTCACGCCTATGGATTGCAGGTGGCTGGGTTCTAGCGCGAAGCGCATTGGTGGGCCATAGGTCGCATAGCTATGCGTAAGTGCGTCTAGCGAGCGATTCAGGCGCCGATCAAATCCGCCGGAGGGAGAGAGAGATGGAACCTGCGCGAAAACCATCGCGCGTCACCAGTTTTGACGTGGCAGAGCGCGCTGGCGTGAGCCAGTCCACTGTCTCGCGGGCGTTGTCCGGCTCTGCCGTTATCAGCGAGGCGACCCGCAGCCGCGTGCTGGAGGTGGCGAGCGAGCTGGGATATTTCGTCGATGAGCGTGCGGCGCGCTTGCGGCGCGGGCATACCGGCACTTTGGCCGCTGTCGTCATCACCAAACCGGGCGGCAGCGCGCGCGACGTCAATCCATTCTCCTACGCGTTGCTCGGTGGCATATGCGCAGCGGCGGCCGAGCACGGCCTTGAAGTGCTGGTCTCGCTGCAAGGCGAGGAAGACAAGCTGTTCGGCCATTATGTCGATCGCGGCCAGGCCGAGGGGCTGATCGTTATCGGCACGACGCTGAATCGCCCGGCATGGGATTACTTTCGCGGTATTGGCGAGGCGAGCGAGCCAACCGCCTATTGGGGCTCGCCGCTGGGTGATCTCGACTGGGTGTCGTCCGACAATGAGGCGGGTGCGCGGATGGCCGCCGAGCATTTGGTTGAGCGCGGCTGTAGGGAGCTTGTCTGCATCGGGTCGCGCGGCGGCTCCCAACGGCAATTTGCCGAACGCGCCGATGCCTTCCTGTCGCGCGCGAAGGAGCTGGGCGCGACCGCGCGGCTGGTTGATATTGGCGAGGGCGATGACCGCCATGAGCAGGGCCGGGCGGCAGCTGAACGGCTGCTCGCAGATGGAAGTGCGGATGGCGTTTTCGCGGTGTGCGATGCGCTGGCCTTTGGCGTGCTGGAAGCGTTCAATGCGGTCGGTCGATCAGTCCCGGACGACATCAAGCTGATTGGTTTTGACGGATTGCAAGCTGGCGAGCTGACCAACCCTCCGCTGACGACGATAGAGCCTGATCTGGATCAGGCCGGGCGGCTGCTGGTTGAGGCGGTTACTGCTGGCGGGCCGCATTCGGGCATTCGCCGGGTGCCTGTAAGGCTGCTGGAGCGCGCGAGTAGTTGAACCTAGGCGCTCTAATCTGGGTGGATTTGTCCTCAAGTAGCGAAGCGGTAGGGCAGAAAATAACTCGGAGGGTGCGGGTGGCACGGGTCGCAACAAGAAATTTAACTTCGCTCCACCCGCACCTCTGAATGCTCAAAACTTGCCGGACCGAATGTCGTCAGGAAGCTCACGTCAGAGGCATCGCGGCCAACTCCGATAGTTACAGTTTCGCTCGGCTTGGCCATCCCGGTCGCATCGACAAGGTGCCATTTTCCGCCATCGGGTGCGTCGGGATTGGCGAGGAACACTTGGGCGACCGCATGGAAATCCTGCGGGGTCACATCGGGCGCATAACACGCGACATAGCGCGCCGGGATCACGGATGCGCGCGCCATCGCCACCAGCACATGGGCATAATCGCGG
>JBCBDF010000213.1:0-4434 GCA_038529875.1 Pseudomonadota bacterium
GCGTGGCACACCACTTCGCGGTCGGCGGGCTTGGTAAATTGGCTCCGTTCCCAAAAGGTTTCAGGCAGAGCCTCAAAGCCGAGCGAGGAGAAGAACTGCTCGCCCACGCGCACCATTTCCTTCTCGTCATGACCCTTCTTCGCGATCAGATCAGTAAGATCATAGCCGATATCTCCGGCACCTTCCGGAGCGACAAGCGGGTAGATATTACCCCATTCCTGCGCCCACATATTGCCGAGCAGGTCTGCGCGGATCGGGCCGGTTGCAGGCTGCACATCATCGCCGTGCTTCTTGTTCAGTTTGCGGCGAACATAGGTGTGCAGCGCAATGTAAAGCGGCTTCACCTCTTGCCACATCCGCTCGGTTTCGGCAGCGAACTGATCCGGGTCCATATCGTAATTCGAGCGCCACATGGCGCCGAGATCGGCAAAACCCAGCTCCTTGGCGCCGTCATTGGCGATGCCGATCATGCGGGTGTAATCATCGCGCATGGGGGCGCCGACATTGTCGTGCCAGCTGGTCCACATTTCCGCGAGCTCTTCCGGCGTGCGCTCAAGATTGCCCATTTCCGCTTCGACATCGACCCCGGCGATTGCCTCGCCGTTCAACGTGGCCCGTCCCTTGCCGTAGGCAGAGCCCAGCTGCGTTGCGATTTCGCTCAACTCGGCAGCGGCACCATCGCGGCCCGGCGCCGGCATGACGATCCCATTGCGCAGCATATCAAGCTTGCGCGCCGTATCCATATCAAGGCCGTCAACGCGCGCATACTTCGCCGCCTCGTTGGCGTAGGCCACCGTCTTTAGGGTCGACTCCGCGCCATATTGCGAAGCGAGCGTATTGCTATCGTGGTTGATATTGGTCTGGTTGAGCCACAGGACATGGCCGTATGACTTTGAAAAGGTGTTGAGATCAGTCTCTACGCTGGCAACCCACGCCGCCGCACCTTCCGGCGTTAAGGGAAACTCATTCTGGTTCGCAGCGGTATCTTGCTCCGCAGTATCATCGGCCAAAGCCGGCGTAGCAGCCAGAGAAATGGCAATGGCGGACGTTGCAACAAGCTTTGTAGCGACAGCGGCGAATTTCATGGTTCAATTATCCTCTCGAGGGATTGGTTTCTTGTGAGACGAGTTTGGCCCCGCCTGCCTGTGGAATCAAGCATCGCTCGACGAAAACCGCCACAGGATGAGGCCTGCAAGCACTCCCAGAAAGGTGACGATCCAGGCGGCAACTTTGATCGGCTGGGCGAAAGCGGCGGTCCCCGCCATCCAGTCTGAGCCTTGCTCGCGCAGCAGCTGGATCAACTGCAATGTGGTCTCGATATAATCGGTGACGATGAACACCGCCGCTGCCACCGCTACCGCAACACCCACCGCGCGCAGCACACCGCTTCCTATCCGCGAAAAGCTCCTGCCCGCGACATAGCTCCCCCAGCCATAAACGCCGATGAAGATCAGATCGCCGATCATCGAAATGATTGCAAACGTACGAATTCCCGCCGCGCGCCAGTCCGCCTGGATAATGTCGACCTGGGCTGCCGTTCCCGCTGCCTGATGGTCGACTATACCAAATTCGCTTGCATCAGCCCTCAGCAAGCTGGCTCCGATCAAAACCGCGAACATCGCCAGGCCAATCAGCCATAGGCGCAATTGCGGGCGCTCGTGTATCACCCCGGTGCCTCCAGAAACTCGACGATCGCTTGGCCCAATTCCGGCTTTGTCGCGCTGTCGAGATGCGCGCCGGGCACTTCTTTGTATGTCGCGTTTGGCAGCAGTTCGGCAAGCTCGGTTGCTGAGCCATTGTCTTGGTCATCCACGCCGCAGGCCACAAGCGTTGGCATGGTGATATTGGCAAGCGCGGCGAGATCGAGGTCGCCCATCGCATCGAGCAACAGGCGCGCCGCGACCCTGTCCACACCTTGCGACTTCAGGAATTGCCGTGAGTAATATGCCGGATCGTCACGGGTAATGGTGTCGAATTCGTCGATTACGCGTTTGAAGAAATCGGCCCGCTTGCGCCATTCAGCGAGGCCCGAGACGCCCATTCCGCACACGACAAGCTTGCGCGGAGTCAGCACCTGTGTGCCGACCGCATGTAAGCTCGTGCGCGAACCGAGCGAGAAACCGACAAGGTCATACTTTCCATCCTCAAGCCCAAGATGTCCGACCAGCGCCGCTGCATCACGCACCAACACACCGGGCGGGTAGCACTTCGGATCTTGCGGTGCCTCGCTCTCGCCGTGCACGCGAAAATCGAGCATGACCGCTTCGAATCCGGCCTGCGCAAGGCGCGCAGCATGGCCCCATTTGATCCAGTTCATGTCCGCGCTGGAAAACAGGCCATGGAGCAGGACAACCGGTCGCCCCTCACCAACGCGGTGCACAGCGAGCTTTGTGCCGTCGAAGCTGGCGAAGTGCTCGGTCTTCATTTGGTTCCGTTCAACATTTGCATCCATTCTACCGGGGTTCCTGGCTGCGTCTCCCAGTGAGGAACGTCATCCGACAATATGACCCAATTCTGTCTGCTACGCGTCCATATGTGTGCGACCGGCCTCAACTCGCTTGCATCATCGAGCGACCCGCCCTTGATCGTGACCATACCCGGGCGGTTTGCGCCCGCATGATAAACCCGCGTTCCGCATTTGGGGCAGAAATGGCAATCTGTATATGAGCCGCTGCCTGTGGGGCGTCGCCACGAAGAAAGCTCGCCTTTAACCTCCAATGCATTTCCGAAAACCGGCACGGAGAGGCCAAACGCGCTGGCTGATTGCTTCTGGCATTCGCTGCAATGGCAGGCATAGGGGGTGAGCTGTTCGGCTCTTATGCTGTAACGCACAGCGCCGCACTGGCACCCGCCGCTATGCGCCGCGTCACTCACCGTTTCGCCAAGCCTTTCTGCTCCATGCGCCATTTCGCCATGGCAATCCGGTCCTGCCCGAAGAATGGCTCGCCATCGAATATGAGTGTCGGCACCCCCCAATGTCCAGCCTGTTCAAGAGCTTGCTGGTTCGCGGTGATTTCGGCATCGAGCGCCTCGGATTCAGCGGCCACCTCCGCGTCCAGCTGGGCCAGGTCGAGCCCTGCCCGCTCCGCGGCCCCGGCCAGATGGTCGCCCTCGTGCCAATTATCGAATGCGCCAGACCAGATAATGCGCGAGACTTCGTCAGCAAAGGCAATGCCCTTGCCCGCACGCGTTGCGGCCTGCCCCAGTCTGCCAAGCCGATAGATATAGGGCTGTTCCGCGGCAATCTCTCGTGTCGCCAGGTTCTGTACCACTGGATCGGGTCGCGGCCAGCGGAAGGGAATGCCAAGCATGTCGGCCGACCGAGCTGAATCCATGAGGATATAGCGAGGTACGTTCGGATTTCCGCTGAACAGAAGGCCGGGATCGCGAATGGCAATCGGCCAAACGGTTCGCAGCGTGATGTCGAGATCATACGTCTCGCTCATCTCCCGATACCGACCAATCGCAAGATAAGAATAGGGCGAACGGAAGCTGAAATACAGGTCGGCCTGAAGTGTCATAGACTGGGTCCCATCATCGGAAGAAGCATTGCGTGCCGGCGTACATCATCGCCACGCTGCCTTCCTCGATGAAGCCGCCAATGTTCGGCCCAAGCGAAAATTCCTCGCCCAGAGTGCTGTCTTCGAACGGCTTGAAACCGTCGGCGGCTTGAACTTCTTCACGCCCTGTTCCGATCTGCACATCGCCAACAACGTCAATTCTGTTGGCGACGGGCTCATCGCTGAGGCCGATATTCCAACCGACCAGTCCGCCCTCCTGGAAATTGACCGTCAGCCCGCCAGGGAAGCTGGCAAATTGCATCGGCCCCGCTCCGCATTCATCATTGCTTACAGTCTCGCCCGCTTCACCGAGCACACCCGCCAACGCGCCAATCACCTCGTTTTGGCCAGCTGAGAAGTAAAATGCTTCGGAACCGGCGGCCAGCCCCCCGCCCCTGAGTTCGACCCCGTCGAGCGAGATGCTCGGTCCGCCAGAGCCCTGTTCGTTCATGCGCTCGGTCGGGCTAGGCACGTTGCCGCTGTCGCAGGCTGCCAGACCCAGCGCAGCAAATCCCAAAACCAACCCGCGCATCGACTTCACCCTTTCCGCAAATGCCTCCGGCCCAACAGCTCAGCAATTTGAACCGCATTGAGCGCTGCGCCTTTGCGCAGATTATCCGAAACACACCACAGCGTCAGCCCGTTTTCGACCGTCGGATCGTCGCGCACACGGCTTACGTAGGTTGCGCCATCGCCAGCGCTTTCAACCGGCGTAACGTAGCCTTCGTCCTCGCGCTTATCGATCAACATGATACCTGGTGCTTCACGCAGGATTTCCTGCGCCTGTTCCGCTGAAAGCTCGTTTTCGAACTCAATGTTTATCGCCTCAGAATGGCCGACGAACACCGGCACGCGCACGCAGGTGGCGTTCAAT
>JBCBDF010000214.1:0-4431 GCA_038529875.1 Pseudomonadota bacterium
GCGCGCGCTTAAACGTCGCTATCCCAAGCGCGAATTTATCTGGCTGATGGGTTCGATCGCGGTCGGGATGATCGGCGCGCGGCGCGCTTGCTGCTGTGCAGATTTGAGGCGTGCATTGAGCGGCGCCATACCCTTGCGTGGTTTCAGCGGATTGCCCGGCGAAACCAGCCACCACACCTCGTCGAGGGCCAATGCTTCGATAGTGAAGCGCGTGATGCGCCGGTGTCCGCCATGCGCGGGGTTAAAGCTGCCCCCGAGCAACCCCGTCCGCACCGCCATACCCCGCTTTGCGCTCAAGGCCGCGCCTGACCGGTGCCGCGCACCAGCCATTTATACGTCGTCAACCCCTCGAGCGCGACCGGCCCCCGCGCATGCAGCCGCCCGGTGGCGATGCCGATCTCCGCGCCTAGGCCGAATTCCGCGCCATCGGCAAATTGCGAGGAGGCATTATGCATCACGATGGCGCTGTCGACCGCTGCCAGGAATCGCTCGGCAGCCGTCTTGTCAGCGGTCACAATCGCATCGGTGTGCGCGCTGGAATGGCGCGCGATATGCGCCATCGCCGCCTCAATCCCATCGACCATCGCCACCGACAAGACGGCGTCGAGATATTCGGTGTCCCAATCCTCGGGGCTTGCAGGCTTCACCCTTGAATCGAGCGCCTGCACCCGCTCATCCCCGCGCAGCTCGCACCCGCTTTCGATCAATCGGGCGACGAGACTCTGCGCCTCGGGGAATTGTGTGTCGATCAGCAGGGTTTCCATCGCCCCGCAAATCCCGGTGCGGCGCATTTTCGCGTTGAGCGCTATTTCGCTCGCCATCGCCGGGTCGGCAGCGGAATGGATGTAGGTGTGGCAAATCCCATCGAGATGCGCGAGCACGGGGACACGAGCGTCGTTCTGCACCCGCTCGACCAGGCCCTTGCCCCCGCGCGGCACGATCATGTCGATCAGCCCGCTGGCGGTCAGCATGGCGCCCACCGCCGCACGGTCCTGTGTCGGCATCAATTGCACGGCATCAGCGGGAATGCCCTGCTCCAACAATCCGGCTACGAGAGCGGCATGAATCGCGCGATTGGAATACACCGCCTCGCTGCCTCCGCGCAGCAATGCGGCATTGCCAGCAAGCACGCACAGGGCCGCCGCATCTGCCGTCACATTCGGGCGGCTCTCATAGATCAGGCCAATCAACCCTATCGGCACGCGCACCCGCGACAATTTGAGGCCATTGGAACGCTGGGTGCTGTCGATCACATCACCCACGGGATCAGGCAGGTCTGCCACAGCATCAACACCGGCGGCGATGGCTTCCAAGCGGCCTTCATCCAGCGAGAGCCGATCCAGCATTGCCGCAGACAGCCCAGCCTCGCGCCCAGCCGCCAAGTCGCGGACATTCGCTTCGAGGATCGATTTGACGTCACGACGTAAATGATCGGCTGACCGATGGAGCCCCTTTGCCCGCTGTTCACTCGGCATGGCAGCCAGCCGACGCTGAGCAACCCGGCCCTGTTCAGCCAGCTGCGCGACCAGGAAAACGGGATCGGTGAAATTGCCGTCAGATCGGTTCGGAATGGGAGATTGCGTGTTCATTTCAGCGCCGCATTAGCAGGCCATCGCGATGCTGTCAGTCTCTGGTGATTCGCAACGCTTTTGACGTCAGAATCGCACCTGCTGCATAAGAGGCGGGCGGAAATCTGCGACGAACCGAGAGATCGCGAACCGACAATTCTCCCCAGAAACGGGGCGGTTTTTGCGAATATTTCGTCCCGATGAACGACTCGTCCCGTTATGCCGTCATCTCAGCGGGTACGTTAACGCTTAGGTTAGACCTGCCCCCCAACGCTTGGTAGCCGACGCTTCATAATAAGTTGGGGCACAATAAAAAGGGTTCGCCTTGCAAAACGAAGGTTCCACCAGCAACTGGCGGGAACGGTTGCAGGAGTGGTTTCCTGATCGCGAGTTTTTCATGCGCTCGCAGGGTCAGGTTCGCTTCATAACCATTACCTCGCGCATGCAGAAAATCGCTGCGACGACTGTCGTAGCTCTCGTAATCGGTTGGTCTGTCACTATGGCTGCTATGGCTTGGTCGAAGTACCAAGCCGACGTTGATCGTCTATCACTGCTCGAAAACGCCGCCAAGGTGGCTTCCGCTCAAGAGCGGCTCGACACTTATGGCGATGATCTTGATGCGGTTGCCCAAGACCTGACCAAGCGGCAGGATTTCATCGAACAAATGACCGAAGTTCTTCCCGCAGACGTCAAAGACGTGAGCGGCACGGTTACTGATTCGACCTCCGAAGCGACGGAAATGATCCAAAAGGTCAGTGCGTCTTTTCCCGAAGCCGCAGCACTTGCTCGCATCGAAGCTCGCCAAATCGCTTATGTAGAGCGCGTCACCCGCTTTGCTGACGATCGCGCCCTGCGCGCAGAAGAGGCGCTGCGCAAGCTCGGCCTTGATCCAAAGGCGATGGTTCGCGATTCGGACCTGGATGCTATGGGTGGTCCGCTCGAATTACTCGCAACGTCTGCCGATGGCAGCATTGACCCGCGCTTTGAGCGCCTCGGCTTAAGCCTCGCGCGCATGGCAGCGCTCGAGCGGGGCCTTGATTCAATTCCACAATTCCTGCCCACCAACCTTGCCCTAACAAAGCTGTCATCCGGGTTTGGCTATCGCCGCGATCCGTTCACCGGTGGCGGCGCAATGCATAGCGGGCTCGATTTTAAAGGGCCGACCGGTTCGCCAATCTTTGCCGCTGCAAAGGGCACCGTAAGCTTTGCCGGGCGCAAATCAGGCTATGGCAAGGTCATCGAAATCAAGCACGGCAATGGTATGATGACCCGCTACGCACATATGTCACGTCTAGAGGCTACAATTGGTCAACCCGTTGCCGCAGGCGATGTGATCGGCGCGCTCGGCAGCACCGGCCGTTCGACCGGACCGCACCTGCATTTCGAAGTTCGTATCAATAACCGCGCGGTCAATCCGCGCCCCTTCCTGGAGACCGCACCCCATGTTCTCAAAGAAGCCCGCGGAACCCACACAACCCGCACCGCCGCCAAGTAAGCCGCAAGGAAAGTCGCAAGGAAAATCAATGGCATCTAACTCATCCACTTTTTCGGTAATCGGCTCCGACGTTTCGATCAAAGGCAACGTCGCTGCATCTGCCGATCTTCATGTCGACGGCTCAGTCGAGGGTGACATCAAGTGCACTTCGCTGGTTCAGGGCGAAAGCTCACTTGTCAGCGGCGGTATCGTTGCCGAATCCGCGCGCCTCGCTGGCCGCGTCGCCGGATCGATCAATGTGCGCGAACTGGTTATCCTACAAAGCGCGCAAATCGAAGGCGACGTGCATTATGATGCGCTGACCATCGAACAGGGCGCGCAGGTCGACGGCCGCTTTGCCCCAAATGATCGGCGCAACAAGTCCGAAGCAAAGCCAGCGGCACCCAAGCCCGGCGACGCCAACAAGCCAAGTGGGGGCAAGCCGACCGGCGATGACGAACCACAGCTGAAAATCGCCCAATAAGCTTTAAGCGTTTGATTTTGAAGGAGCCGCTGGCGGGAGCTGGCGGCTTTTTCTTTGTCTGGAGGGTGGCGGGCAGGCTGATCCTGCCGCGCAACCTCAGACGACCTCGGCGCGTGCCCTCGTTGGCGGCCTCAGAGAACTTCGGCGCGAGTGCTCGTTGGCGGCCTCAGAGAACTTCGGCGCGCAGGGCCTTACGGTCGAGCTTGCCAATCATCGTCTTCGGTAGCTCGTCCCGGATTACGATTTCATCAACCCGTTCGTGCTTGCCAATCCGACCATTGAGCCAATCACGCAGAGCCTCGGCTGTGGTCGCCTCGTCCCCGCTTAGAGTCACGAAAGCGCGCGGCACCTCGCCTTTGTAGTCGTCGGGTATGCCGATCACGAGCGCTTCCTTCACCGCCGGGTTATCCAGGATCACATCCTCGACCTGGCTTGGGAAAACCTTGAAGCCGCCGACGGCGATCATGTCCTTGATCCGGTCGACGATCTTGAGAAATCCATCCTCGTCAAGCGTCGCGACATCGCCGGTGCGTAGCCAGCTTTTGCCCTCATGTTCGACGAACACATCGGCGGCTGCATCGGGCCGGTTCCAATAGCCGCGCATCACTTGCGGGCCCTGGATCGCCAGCTCCCCCGGCTCACCTTCGGGCGCGAGTTTGCTCGGATCTTCCTTGTCGAGCAGCAGGATTTCGGTACCGGCCACAACCTGACCGATTGTCCCGCGCTTACGTGTGCCCTCATACGGGTTGACCGAGACGACGCCCGAACTCTCGGTCAGTCCATATCCCTCGACCAGCCGCACGCCGGTGACATCTTCGAACTTTGCATGGACCGGCGCGGGCATTGGCGCCCCGCCCGAAATGCAAACCTTGAGCGAGGAGACGTCAGTTTTGGCCAGATCGGGG
>JBCBDF010000215.1:0-4400 GCA_038529875.1 Pseudomonadota bacterium
CCGGGTTTTACCTGTGGGTCCAACGCGCTGGAACGCAGGAGCGCGTTTGAAAAGTGTGACTTTCCAAATTTCGCCAGCGAGTCCAAGTGGTTGGCTGAGCTTTCGCCGTGCAAAGTGTGACTTTCCGTGTGGGCGGTGTTCCATCTTAATGCGGCGAGGACATTTGCGATGAGTTGATTGTGCAGGACATATCTCGAGCGCTCCAAATTGCGCCGGACGGAACATTTCTGTGGCGCAGCGGCAACTTTAGCGGTTGGAGGCTGGGTAGGAAAATTAGCGGATTGTGTGCTCCTCCGCAAAGCCTTCTTAGGCGACCTGACACTTGGCCGAGTAAAAGCCGGTCAGGCCCTCAGCCTTGATCGCCTTTACCAGCCTATCACTCATAAAGAAGACCTGCCGACATCGCGTTTGGATCCACATGGGCAGGCCAAAACTCGCGCGAGACTTCATTTGCGGGCATCCACATGACCCCGTGATTAAGTACAAGGGTTGTGCCCCCTCACTCGCCGCAAATGCAGATCAAATTAAACAACAGTAGCCCGGTAGATCCGCATTGCTTTTCCAAGCCCGGCAGCTGACAGTTCATCACCAAGCTCCTTCCCGAGGAAGATTGTCTTGAACATTGGAGGGTCCAGCCAAACATCTGCCCCTTCTTTGGCCGCGCTGGTCACCGCAACATCGAAATCAGCCGGATCGTAGGGCATTTCAGCCCACTCCTCGCTGGTACCAAACGGTTCCAAATTTCTACTGCTCTGCTTAGAGAACGCAGATTTGCGATTGCCAAAGACCCAGCAATGCCAATCTCCACCAACGGGAGTGGCCTTATCGCTTTGCAGAACCTGTACCGGATGCAGCGCCCCGCCGCCAAGATCATACCGGACAAGTATCTCAGCAATCTGGCCACTGACGATGTAATAGCCATTCACATCAAAGATCGGCGGCAGATTCGTCCCCTTGCCCTCGCCCAAATATATCCGCTTTGGCAGGCTCTCCGGGTCGACCGAGTACCACGACTTCAAAGCCTTTAGCCCGGCAATGGCTTTATCCTTATTTTCCTCGGCAATATCGGAGCTCGCCATCACAATCAGGACGGAGTCGTTCATTACATTGCTAACCCAAACATAATCGCTCATCTAAATATTCCCCTAATATCGAGGCCACGTCAGAACCGCAGCCAAGCACCCCAACCCCATTACCAGCCCAACTGCACCGAGCAGGCCGAGCGGTTCTACCAGCAACCAGCGGAAGAATTGCTGAACCATCGCCAGCCCCCGCCCGCGCGAACCAGCGGCGGCCTCTTCCAACCCGCTAATCGCGATGAATGCTGAGAAAAGCGTGGCCAAAACCAACCAAAAAATTGGAGCACGGTAGTTACTCATCAACGCCCCTGCTGCGCGTCTTGGCCACATAAAAAGCGCGATCAAAAACCCAAAGCTGTACGGAATGCGGTAGCGACCCCATTCGATTCCCCTTTAGTTGCGGGCGAATTTGCCCGCCAATCAAGGCGCTCAATAGGCTGGGAAACTTACGAAAGGGTCACCAGTACTCCCTCTCACCCCTTCGCCAGCTCTTCCTCGATCTGGTCCAAACGCTCTTTGCCGAAGAACATCTCGAAACTCGCGGGGTCGGCGCCGCGCGATCCAACAAACATCGTCGGGATGCCAAAGGCTCCGCGTTCCACCGCCGCTGAGGTGTTCTCAACCAGCCCCTGTTTCACTTCGTCGCTCTGGCTGCGCGCGAACAGATCCTGCGCATCGAAGCCCGCCTTGGTGATCGCTTCGCCCAGAGCCGCTGGATCGTTGATATCGACGCCCTGCTCCCAAATCGCGGGCAGCAAGCCTTCCGCAAATTGCACCCCGCGCCCATCCTGATCGGCGGCAAAGAGCATGCGCTGGAGCGTGATCGAATTGAACGGGAATTGCGGGTGGAGCTTGTATTTGGAAAGCTGATGCTTCTCAATGAAACGCCGCATTTCCAGCATCGAATACTCGACCTTGCCCTTCACATCGGCATCGCGGATCATCGGCGGGGCGTTGCCGGTGAGCTTATGCATACCGCCGAGGAACACCGGGATGACGTCGATTTCCGCCCCGGTGCGCTTGATCAGATCGCGCAAGGGCCACCACACCAGATAGGCATTGGGACTGACGAAATCGAAAATCAGCTCGACGCGGTTTGCCATGTGTTGGTCCTTGATTTGGGTTCGCGCAGAGGCGCAGAGGAAGCAGAGACGCGAAGATGTATCTCGCGGAAGCGAGCGTTCTCTTTCACTTTCAACGCGGCGTCAAATGCGCGTGGGTTATGAACCCGGCTGCGCCGGGGAGCGATCCCTCCGCGTCTCCCTTTTTCTCTGCGCCTCTGCGCAAAACAAAATCAATGCGGCGCCAACCCGATCTCAAGCCCCGTGCGATCCTCCAGCGCGAACTTGTCAAACAAGTCGGCGCTCGCCGCGTTCAGCCCGACAATGCGCGTGTGGCGGCCATTGCGGCGCATCCGGTCAACTGCTTTCTCCAGCGCACCAATCGCGGAGATGTCCCAGAAATGCGCCTTGGACACGTCGATCACCACGTGGTGCGCGGCGTCCTCATACTGGCTTTCCGGGCCGAGCATTTGTTGAAACTTGTCGACGCTGGCGAAGAAGATTTCGCCGGTAACGCGGTATACCGCGCTGTGTTCGCGCCGCTCACGCTCGACCGTAAACAAAGTACGGACCTTGTTGGCAAAGAAGATACCCGACAGCAGCACGCCGACGAGCACGCCGAGCGCAAGATCATGCGTCCACACCACGACGATGACCGTCGCGATCATTACGAAAGAGCTGGTCGGCGGGTGACGGCGCAGGTTCGGGATCGAGTTCCAGCTGAACGTGCCTATCGACACCATGATCATCACCGCGACCAGCGCGGGCATCGGCACCTGGCCGACATACGGGCCCAGCACGGTGAGCAGGAACAGCAGGAATGCGCCCGCGGTAAAGGTCGACAGCCGCCCGCGTCCGCCCGATGCAACGTTGATCACCGACTGGCCGATCATCGCACAGCCGCCCATACCGCCAAAGCATGCAGCGACGATGTTAGCGACGCCTTGGCCGCCGCTCTCGCGCCGCTTATTGCTATCGGTGTGAGTCATATCGTCGACGATTTGCGCGGTCAGCAGGCTCTCAAGCAGGCCAACCGCCGCCATCGTCAGCGAGTAAGGCGCTATGATCTGCAAGGTTTCCAACGTCAGCGGCACGTCGGGCAGAGCGAACGTCGGCAAGCCATCGGGCAATGTGCCCTCACCCGCGACATTGTTGACCGGCAGGCCCCAAAATACGGCAGCAGCGGTAAGCAATACGATCGCGACCAGCGGGCTCGGCACCGCTTTGGTGATGCGCGGGAAGCCATAAATGATCGCAAGACCGGCGGCGACCATTAGCCAGGTCCACGGTCCAACACCGTCATTACCGGGCAAAAGCTGCGGAATTTGCGCCATGAAAATCAGGATCGCGAGCGCGTTTACAAAGCCGGTAATCACGCTGCGACTGACGAATTGCATCAACAGGTCGAGCCGCAGCAGCGCGGCTATGCCCTGGAAAATACCCATCAGGATGGTCGCAGCGAAGAGGTATTCGACCCCGTGGTCCTTCACCAGCGGGATCACCACCACGGCCACTGCTGCGGTCGCAGCCGAGATCATGCCGGGGCGACCGCCGGTAAACGCAATCACCATCGCAATCGCGACTGACGCATACAGGCCAACGCTCGGATCGACGCCCGCAATCAGCGCAAAGCCAATCGCTTCGGGAATCAGAGCGAGCGCGACAACGATGCCGGCGAGGATGTCTGCACGCGGCTGGGCGAACCAGTCGCGGCGCAGCGTGCCCATGAAAGAGGCGTCTGCAGCCATAGTGAATTTCCAGGTTTGTAAGCGTGGTGGGCAGAATGCCCGCCTTAGAGTTTCGCGTAGCTCTTAGGGAATTATGTTGCAGTGCACAACTGGGCGAATGCGTCTACCGCCCTCGGATGCGAGTTTTTACAGCTATTGTGGTAAATTTCCCGTTACCTGCGTTTGCAGCAAATTCATTAGCTAACTCGGTGCATTACCATTGCACCTTCTGGTCGCAAATTCGAGGCAGTGACCTCATCCGTGGAGTCGTTTCCGAACATTGAGGGGCTGGGCTGGCGTAGCTGAAAAGCGAAACCGCCCAGCCCTTTTCGCTTGCGCCTACAGGCTCGCCGCACCCAGCGCGCGGTCCAGATCCTCCATCAGGTCGAGCGGATCTTCCAACCCGATATTGATGCGCAGCAGCCCCTCGGTCACGCCCATTTCGGCGCGCGCTTCTTCGCTCAAACCCGCATGGGTGCTGGATGCCGGGTGGCACATCAGCGAACGCGCATCGCCAATATTGTTCGAAATAT
>JBCBDF010000216.1:0-4380 GCA_038529875.1 Pseudomonadota bacterium
CCGGCCAAACCGGCAAATGCCCCTTCAGATGGTGCAACATCCGCATACCCGTGAGCGAGCTCTTGCCGACCTGCGCCGCGCCGACGAGATTGAAATTGCTCACCGGGCGGCACTTTTGCGCACGTTGTGCGGTCTCAGCCTGGCGGAATCGGCCTTCGCGCGAGACTGCACCGGCAAGGTGGAAGCGGTCGCCGACATTGTCCTTTGCGTGGCGGAAATAGCGCGAGGCCTGTGGGTGGGCGACGAAGCTGTGTGCACCCAGATGCGGGTCATCGGCGCAGATTTCGTCGATCAGCGCCCACAGCGCGTTGGCATGCTTTGGGCTCCGATCCCAACCGGGAAAATACGCGCCGGCATCGACGAAGGGCAGGCTGATGCCGAGATCAATCCCGACCAGCGTGTCTCGCGGTAAGTCATCACGCAGGATGCCGAGCACTTCGGTGCGTGACCATCCGCGCGACGGGCTCTCGACCAGCACTGGCGGGCCACCGTCCGCCTCAGCCAGTGCGAGCGCGATCCCCTTATGTCGCTCCCCCTTGGCGCCCGACCAGTCAATCGCGAGGAAATGCTTGAAATCACGCATAGTCATCGAGTGTGAACTCCTGTGAACGCAGGAGTCCAATGGCCCGAGATGGCAGCGTCCTTGGTTTCCTGCTTCCGCAGGAAATCACTCGGCATTGCGACGCTCCTCACGCAGGCGGTTCCAATATTCAATGCGTTCGCGAATCTTGCGTTCAAAGCCGCGCTCGACCGGCGCATAATAATCCTGCGGCTCCATCCCGTCGGGCCAATAATTGTCTCCGGAAAAGCCGTCTTCTGCGTTGTGATCGTAGGCGTAGTCCTTCCCATAACCAATGTCTTTCATCAGCTTGGTCGGCGCGTTGAGGATGTTTTGCGGAGGCATCAGGCTGCCTGTTTCGCGGGCGGACTTAAACGCGGCGTTCTGCGCGGAATAAGCGGCATTCGATTTGGGTGCAGTGGCAAGGTAAAGGCAGGCTTGGACGATGGCGAGCTCGCCCTCGGGTGACCCGAGAAATTCATACGCGTCCTTGGCGGCGAGGCATTGGGCGAGCGCTTGGGGATCGGCGAGGCCAATGTCCTCGCTGGCAAATCGCACCAGGCGGCGCAGCACATACATTGGCTCTTCGCCAGCGGTCAGCATGCGCGCCACGTAATAAAGCGCCGCCTGCGGATCAGAGCCGCGCAGGCTTTTGTGCAGCGCGCTGATGAGATTGTAGTGCCCCTCGCGGTCCTTGTCATAAACGGCGACGCGGCGTTGCAGGAACTGGCCGAGCGCGGCGGGGTCGAGCGGTTCCGTGAGCGCGGCGTTGTAGAGCGTTTCCGCTTGACCGAGCAGGAAGCGACCATCGCCGTCGGCGCTGGCAATCAGCGCGGCGCGCGCGTCTTCGGTCAGGGGAAGGGGGCCTTCGAGCGCTTCGCCGCGCACAAGCAGCGCCTCGAGGGCTTCGTGGCTGAGCCGCTCCAGGATCAGCACCTGTGACCGGCTGAGCAGCGCGGCGTTCAATTCAAAGCTGGGGTTTTCCGTAGTCGCGCCGACCAGAGTGACCGTGCCGCGCTCCACGAAAGGCAGGAAGCCATCCTGCTGTGCGCGGTTGAAGCGGTGGATCTCATCCACGAACAGCAGAGTGCGCTTAGAGTTTTGGGGCCCGGCGCTCGCCATCTTGTCGGCTTCCGCAAAGGCTTTCTTGAGGTCAGCCACACCGGAGAAAACTGCGCTGATCGAAACAAACCGCATGCCAACCGCATCGGCGAGCAGGCGGGCTATACTGGTCTTGCCCGTGCCCGGCGGCCCCCACAGGATCATGCTGGAGAGCTTGCCCGCTGCGACCATCCGCCCAATGGCGCCGGTCGGTCCGGTCAGATGCTCCTGCCCGATAATTTCATCGAGGGAGCGCGGACGCAGGCGGTCGGCCAGCGGCGCATCATCGCGCGGCTCATTTTCGCCCTTTGCGGGCGGTGGGGCATCGTTTCCAAACAGATCTGACATTGGTCGTCTCAGATACGCGGCTCGTCGGAAATTGCCATCCACCTCTTGCAACGATGCTTCTATGATATATCTTAGAGCTATCGAAGACTATCGAAACGAGTTTGGAGAATAGATAATGACCTGGCAGAAACGACGCCGCGGAAACTGGAACGGCAACTGGAACAACCTCGGCCCGCTGGTCGCTATGATGGCGGCATCGGCTGGCGACTGGGAAAATATGGGATCGCGACGTGGACGCGACGATGATGGATCATGGCAGGATGGTCCGCGTCGGCGCAAGCGTCGCGGCCGGATGTTTGGCCAGGGCGAGCTGCGCCTTGCCTTGCTGGCACTGATCAATGAAGAGCCGCGCCACGGATATGAGCTGATCAAGGCGATCGAGGACATGACCGGTGGCGGCTACGCGCCAAGCCCCGGTGCGGTTTACCCGACGCTTCAGCTGCTGGAGGATGAGGGCAAGATCAAGCCTGCGAAGTCTAAAGCCAAGGCCAAGGACGACGAAACCAGCAGCAAGAAACCGTTCAAGGTGACCAAGACCGGCCTTGCCGAGCTGGAGGAGCGCGAGGACGAAGTCGAGAACCTGATGGGTCGCCTCAACGAGCATGGCGACCGCGCGGAAAAGGTGAAAGAACGCTCGCCGGATCTCTTCCGCGCAATGGGCAATCTTGGCACGGTGCTGAAAAACCGCGCGCGCGCCGGGAAACTCGATCAGAATGCGATGAACGAGATTGTCGACATTATCGACGAGGTTGCGAAGCGCATCGAACGGATGTGAGGGTTTGCCCTCTTTGAAACCCTAGCCAGCCCGCGCCCTCGACCCTTCCACCCGGATAGTTTCCGGTAGACTCCGGGTGGAAGGCGCGGGTGGCATCGCTCGAAGCATATCACGCGCGGTAATCCTTAAAGGGTTTGCCGCGCCCTCGTCATTTCAGTATCTTTTCGGGCATGGATCGGGTCGCACCGTCTTGGGAGGGATAATCATGAACGAACTCGGTGCAACGAAAACGCCCTGGCATCTCTGGGCAATTGGCGGGCTCACCTTGCTATGGAACGCGATTGGCATCGTCAGTTATATGACGACGCGCCTTGGTATGCTTGAACAGCTTGGCATGACACCGGAGCAGATCGCGTATTTTGACAGCTATCCGGTGTGGGCGAACACGTTTTGGGCGTTAGGCGTTTGGGGTGCGTTTGTCGGCTCGTTGTTGTTGCTGTTTCGCTCGCGCTGGGCGGTCACATCGCTTGTCATTTCAGTGATCGGCTTGATTGGAACGTCTGTTTATCAGCACGTTTTGACAGTGACGCCGGAGGATTTGCGCAACCCCGTGATCGCGATTTTGATCTGGGTCACGACGCTGCTCCTGCTCTGGTATGCCCGCTCGATGCACAAGCAAGGCGTCCTGCGTTAGGGCGCTTTTTGAAACGCTCCGGTGCCACCCACTCCCTCCGCCCTTCCATCCGGATTCTGTCCTGGTAGGCTCCGGGTGGAAGGGCGGAGGGAGTGGGTGGCCAGGATAATAAACCCAAAATCTAACCAACAGCGTTTGAGGTTTCGGCCCGCGCTTCTTTCGCAATCAATGCCTGACGATCCTCGACCAGCCGGACATAGGTGTCGGCGACGACCTGGTTGATCGCCTCCCAGCTGTAGTCGCGCGATTTCGCTTCGCCCGCCGCTCCGTGCCGCCTGCGCAGGTCGTGAGCGGTGCAATAGGGCGCGAGCGCCTCGGCAAAGGCGGCGCTGTCTCCGGGAGGGACCAAACGCCCGGACTCCCAATCGTTGACAAGGCTCGATGCGCCGGTCGCACCCGCTGCGACCACCGGAAGGCCGCTGGCCATCGCCTCTAGCGTAACATTGCCGAATGTCTCGGTGATGCTCGGGTTGAAGAACACATCGCCGCTCGCGAGCGCTTTGCCCAAGTCCGCCCCTGTCTGAAACCCTGCGAAAATGCCGCCAGGCAGCGCGTCTTCAAACCATCCGCGCGCCGGGCCATCGCCGATAACCAGCACTTTGTGTGGAGCCTGTCGCTTGCGCAGTTGGACGATGGTTTCGGCGAATACGTCGAGCCCCTTCTCCATCACCAGCCGCCCGAGGAACACGATTGCAACATTGTCATCGGCAAGGCCCAGGCTGCGCCGCCATTCCATATCGCGCTTGGACGGATCGAAAATCCTACGATCGACGCCGCGCGTCCACAGCCCGATATCGTCGTGCATTTCCTGCGCCAGCAGTTCGTCAATCATGCTTTGCGACGGCGCGACCAGCGCATCGCAGCGATTGTAGAACCGCCGCAGCATCTTCACGACCAGCGGCTCCAGGAACCCCATTTTGTAATAGCGCGGATAAGTCTCGAACCGGGTGTGGACCGAGGAAA
>JBCBDF010000217.1:0-4374 GCA_038529875.1 Pseudomonadota bacterium
GGACGCGATCCTGGTGCGCCTGCCCGATGGTGTGACCTTTGCCAGCGGCTCTTCAGATATCAATCCCGGCTTTTACGACACGCTCAACACGGTTGCTGACAGCCTGATCAAATATCCCAACAGCCTCATCGATGTGTACGGCTTTACCGATACGACTGGTTCCGATGCTCTCAACCAGCGCCTGTCGGAACAGCGCGCGCAATCGGTGGCGGATTATCTCGCTGCACGCGGAGTCGCACGCAGCCGGATGGCCACACAGGGCTTTGGCGAGCAATATGACTATCTGCGCGTGAAGACCGGCGACAATATCAACGAGCCGCTCAACCGCCGGGTCGAGATCAAGATTGTCCCGATTAGCCAAGAAGATGTCGAGGCGGCGCGTTCCGGCTCTTAAATCCCAGATTTTGAGTAACGAGAGGGGGCCGGGGAAACCTGGTCCCTTTTTGTTTTGGGCTTCAAACGCCAGCGCTCGCCTCCGCTCGCTTGGCTTCGCGGCATAAGCCGCGACGCGCAGTCGCGCTTGCGAGGCCTGTCGGCCTCGAACCATTCCAGGTTATCGACCTGTTCGCGGAGCTCGGACCCGATACGGTCCGCAAGCCACGGGGAAATCGCAACCGCGAAGGCGGTTGCTCAAGCAAAAATCAACGAGAAAAATCAACGAGAAAGACTCTTCGCCCTCTCCGCGACCCGTTCGACCGCTTGGCCGTGTATCCCGGGCGAACTCGCCAGCACGCCAAAGGAACGCGGATCACGCTTGTTATAACCGAGCGGCTTGCCGAACGCGTCGGTGACCTGCGCCCCCGCTTCGCGCGCGATCAGGGCAGCCGCACCAACATCCCATTCAAAGCCCCAGCGCAAGGTCGCTACCAGATCAGCCTGGTCAGCCGCGACCATCGCCACGCGCAGCGCAATCGAATTGGGTTTCTCAACCAGAACCAGGTCCGAATCAGGGCCCGGTAACTGGTCGATCGGGATGCGAGAGCCGGCAAATTGAGTGCGCTGCGAGGCGCGAATCGGCATGTCATTCAACGTCGCCCCTTGCCCCGCAACCGAGAGCCATTCTTCGCCGCGCGCCGGGGCCGACAACATCCCGATCAATGGCCTGCCAGAACTGATCAAGGCGACCGAAATCGCCCAACCGGGCCGCCCGCGGATAAAATCGCGCGTCCCGTCTATCGGATCGACCAGCCAGATCAGGTCATTCTTCAGCCGCGATTCGTCATCCGCTGTCTCTTCCGACAGCCATCCCGCCGCAGGTAGCAACGCACCCAGCTCTCGCTTGAGGAACACGTCGACTTCTAGGTCCGCCTCGCTCACCGGATCGCCGGGCGTCTTCTCCCACGTCTCGAGCGCATGCCCATCGCCCGGCCAGCGCGAATGCGCAATCCGGCCCGCTTCGCGGACGATTTCTTTGAGGCGGTTATGATCTATCATTTTTGGCAATCATGCGAGGTGCCTGTGGTGCGCGCACAAAGCCCACTTTTCAAGCCGGTCAATCCATGCTTAGGCGCATCCAACCAAATCCTCCCCGAAATACGCATCAAGGACAGGCGCAGCGATGAACATTCATGAGTATCAGGCCAAGGAATTGCTCAAGGAACACGGCATCGCCGTACCAGCGGGCCACGCGGCGCTGAGCGTTGAGGAAGCGGTTGCCGCCGCCAAGCAGCTGCCCGGCCCGCTCTATGTCGTGAAGGCACAGATCCACGCGGGTGGCCGCGGCAAGGGCAAGTTCAAGGAACTCGGCCCGGACGCGAAGGGCGGCGTTCGCCTCGCCAAATCAATCGGAGATGTCGAATCCGATGCCAAGGAAATGCTCGGCAACACGCTGGTGACGATCCAGACCGGTGACGAAGGCAAGCAGGTCAACCGCCTCTACGTCACCGATGGTGTCGACATCGAGAGCGAGTATTACCTCGCCATGCTGGTCGACCGGGCAACCGGCCGGGTGGCGATGGTTGCCTCGACCGAAGGCGGGATGGACATTGAAGATGTCGCGCACAACACGCCCGAGCTGATCACCACAATCACGATCGACCCGGCGCAAGGCTTTATGCCGCATCATGGCCGCGCGGTTGCCTTTGCGTTGAAACTGTCGGGCGATCTCAACAAGCAGTGCCAGAAGCTCGCAAAGCAACTCTACACCGCGTTTATGGCGACCGATGGCGAGATGCTGGAGATCAACCCGCTGGTCGAAACGAAGCCCGATGCCGATGGCAACGCCCAGCTGTTGGTGCTCGACACGAAGATGAGCTTCGATGGCAATGCGCTCTATCGCCACAAGGCAATTGAGGCGATGCGCGACGAGACCGAGGAAGACCCGGCAGAAGTCGAAGCGTCCGAATACGATCTCGCTTACATTAAGCTCGACGGAAACATTGGCTGCATGGTCAATGGTGCCGGCCTCGCCATGGCGACGATGGACATCATCAAGCTTAATGGCGCATTCCCGGCCAACTTCCTCGACGTTGGCGGTGGTGCCACCACCGAGAAAGTGACCGCGGCCTTCAAGATCATCCTCAAGGATCCGGCGGTCGAGGGCATTCTGGTCAATATCTTTGGCGGGATCATGAAGTGCGACGTTATCGCGGATGGCATCGTGCAAGCGGCGAAGGACGTGAACCTGTCTGTTCCGCTGGTGGTCCGCCTGGAGGGCACGAATGTCGCGAAGGGCAAGGAAATCCTCGATAATTCGGGTCTGCCGATTGTCAGCGCGGATGACCTTGGCGATGCTGCGAAGAAGATCGTCGCCGAGGTGAAGCAGGCGGCGTGATTTGATAACGCATCGTGCCCGGTGCCGGTGCGGGGCCGTGCGCATGGAGGTCGACGGACCTCCATTAATCACCTCCGCTTGTCATTGCACCGGCTGCCAACGCATGACGTCCGGACCCTATTCGCTCAGCGCGTTGTATCCTGAGAAGCAGTTTCGATTGCTAGAAGGTGAAACGATCCTTGGAGGCTTGAAAGGGCCGACCAGGCATTATTTCTGCGCCGACTGCCTCAGCTGGCTTTTCACGCGTCCCGATGGACTCGATGGGATGGTCAATATCCGCACGCCGTTGTTCGAGGATGCGGCGAGCTTCCCTCCCTTTGTCGAGGTCTATCGCGCACAAGGGTTGCCGGGATCGCAAAGCGGCGCGCCGCACAGCTTTGAAGGCGCGCCCGAGGTCGATGCGTTTCTCAGCCTTGCAGAGGAATATTCCGTGTGGGACCAGCGGCCTGAGGAATGCCCTTAGCGCGTTGTTAATCATACGGTTCTAGTCAGCTTTCCGAATATGGGGGCAGACATCAGTGAATAACGACGACCTTCGGAACGTAGGCGCAGACGCGGCGACGCGTGCGCAGGACAAGGGCGCATTGGAAAAGACCGAGCACTTTCTTGAGGCCGTGCTGTTCGGCAGCCGCTGGCTGATGGCGCCATTCTATCTGATGATGGTCGGCGCGTTGGGCATGTTGCTGGTCAAGTTCGCACAGGAAAGCTGGCACATCCTCACCCATACGCTGACCATGACAGAGGCAGATGCGGTTCTCGCGGTGCTGTCGCTGATCGACATTACACTGACCGGCAATTTGCTGCTGATGGTGGTGTTTGCGGGTTACGAGAACTTCGTATCAAAGATGGATGTGGCGGATCATGAAGACCGCCCGGACTGGATGGGCAAGGTCGATTTTGCCGGCCTGAAACTCAAACTGGTTGCCTCTATCGTGGCAATCTCGGGCATTAATCTGCTCAAGAGTTTCATGGCACTGGGTGAAATGGACATGGCACCGGGTAAGGAAAAGCAGCTGTTCTGGATGCTGGCGATCCATGTCGTCTTTATCTTTTCGGGCGTGATGCTGGCGTTTATGGACCGCCTGGTTGCGAGCACGAAGCCGCACTAGAATTACCGGGTGGGTGCGGGCTCCGGTAGGATCGGCGTGGCGTTATCCTGATAGGTCAGCCAGTTGCGCCAGATGCTATGTGTGCGAGCATCGGTCATCTCGATCCGGCATGTAAGGCTCATGATGTTGCGGATCGAACCCTCTTTCCAATCTTCGTAAACCGCATCGCACTCGGCATCCCGATAAGCGGCAAAGGCTTTGTCGCTTGCGGCAATATTCGCCGCAAGTACTGGGCGATCGGTATACCTCTCTAAAGCGCTGGAGAGATATTGATCCTGACTGGATTGCGCGCGTGCCAGGATACCCGCCAGGCATTCGTTCATTTCCAGGGTTGTGAAAGCCTCGGTGCAACTTGATGCCAGCGCGGGCGGCTCGAACCGTCGAAACCGAAACACCAGCTCCTGCGGCTCAGGTTTGTCGCTTTTCATCCGCACCGCCGCAACCAAGCCATCAGGTCCATCGCAACGCAGGGTCAGCGCCTGGAAATACGCC
>JBCBDF010000218.1:0-4368 GCA_038529875.1 Pseudomonadota bacterium
GTTTCGATGAAATCGCGCACGCGGTCGCGCCAATAGACCTGACGTTCGGTTGGTTCGAAATCCATGGGGTGTTCCTCTCTAGCTGAAATCTGTCGAATCTGTTGTGGTGAACCGTGGCAGAGTGCAACTGATGCGCCAAGCTCTCTTTTGATGGGTCTTAACTCAGTCCAGGTGAATGTCCCTGCGCAGCGATGGCGGCGTCCCGGGCCTCCACGCGCGCATCGTGTTCTTCCTTGCTGATCGGGAACCTGCCAAGCCAGTAGGCCGCGATTATGGCCAGCACAAAGGTCGCGATGGCAAAGCTTATGATCATGGTCGCAAGCACGCTTTGCGGCACGGTTGTTGGATCAGCGCCTTGTTCCAGCTGTGAGATCGCGATGATTTGTCCGGTCAGGGCGGCGCCAAATCCGGTCGCGCATTTCTGGACCAGCCAATTGCCGGAATAAAATGATCCTTCCGCGCGGCGTCCGGTTCGCTCCTCGAATGCCTCGACGATTTCGGCAATCATCGAGGATGCAGAGATCATGATCACGACACCAAACATGTTCGCGAAGATTATGAACAGGTAATAGAGGAATGTTGACGAATACGAGCCGATCTCAGGCCAGAAACCCGCCAGGAAAAGTCCGTAGGGGGCAAGACCAATCACCAGAGCAATGATCGCGCTGACAGCGGCGCTTTTTGGCTTGCCGAGCCGTTCATGCATCGGGCCGACAATCATGAACATGCCGACAACCGAGATCGCGAGAACAAAGGGATACGCGGTCAGGCCGTTGAGCCATTGCGGCGCCCAGCTGAATGTTACGCGGTCGAGCTGCCATACGAACAGGTTCAGATAGTTGGAAATCGAAAAGGTCATCCCCTGGCTGATGTAAGCGGCCAGACCGCCAGCGGCGAAGATCAGGAACGCTTTCTCGCTGAACGCCTCTTTGATTTCTGCGAAGGCATCTTTGAGACTGAAGGGTGGCGGTTTCTTGTCCGGCAATTTGGCGACAATCGAATGCTGGCCAATGGCGGAACCCAGAACCGCGACAGCCATCAGGATCGCACCGAATATGCCATAGGCGGGGTAGCCTTCCTGCTCCAACAGGCCATTCTCACCCGGCATAAAAACCGTGTAGGCGAGGACCATCATCAGGATTCCGCCCATCCAACCGGATAGATACCGATACCGGAACAAGGTCGTCCGCTCGTGATAATCGGAGGTCAGCTCGGGTACGAGGCTGACGGATGGCACCTCACACGCTGACAGCATGACCCGGACGGCAACCATAATCCCCAGCAGGCCCAATGCACTTGGTGCTTCGCCGCCGGGAGGTGACCACAGCACCACCCAAGCGAGCGCGAGCGGGATGGGGGCAGCGTACAGCCACGGCAATCGCCGACCCCACCGGGTGTAGGTGCGGTCAGACAGGTATCCGATAATCGGGTCGATAAATGCATCGATCAGCAGCGCGCAGAGCAGTATCAACCCAACGAGGCCGGCATCCATGCCCAATACCTGGCTGTAATAGAACAGCAGGAAGAACAGGAACCCGCCATCCTTCACGCCGAACGCGACCGCGCCAAAGCCGTGGATCAGTTTCAATTTGAGCGGTAGCTTACCTTGGACAAAGCTCACGCAGGCACCCCACAAGGGCGATGTATCGCGACGAATCTGTTCATTTCGGCTCTCCCAAGCTCTCGGGCGCGAACGTAAGCGAAGCGCCGTGTGCGTCAATGGAAACCGGTTGACGCTACGGCATGCTATCAATCGAATTTCAGCGCTTGCAGGGACTCGGCAAATCACCATAACGTAAGCGTCAAGTGGGAGCTTAACTGAGAGGAGTCGGCGATATGTCCGATCTAGACACATTCCGCAGCGAAACTCGCGATTGGCTGGAGGCGAACTGCCCGGTCGAAATGCGCGCACCCGTGCGCGACGAAGGCGACATTTATTGGGGTGGCCGCCGCGCGACCTTCAAGAACGACGCGCAGAAGGCGTGGTTCGAAGCCTGCCTCGACAAGGGCTACACTGTCCCGGCCTGGCCAAAGGAATATGGCGGTGCCGGTCTCTCTCCAGCTGAAGCCAAGGTGCTCCGCCAGGAAATGGGCCGTATCAAAGCACGCCCACCGCTTTCCAGCTTTGGCATCTGGATGCTTGGCCCGGCGCTGCTGCACTTCGGCACGGAAGAGCAGAAGAAGCACTTCCTAAGCGAAATCGCGCGCGGCGAAATCCGCTGGTGTCAGGGTTATTCGGAGCCGGGCAGCGGGTCCGACCTCGTATCCTTGCAGACCTTTGGCGAAGATCAGGGCGACCATTGGGTGGTCAACGGGCAGAAGGTATGGACCTCCTACGCAGATCAGGCCGACTGGATTTTCTGCCTCGTCCGCACCGACAAGGAAAACAAGTATCAGGGCATTACCTTCATGCTGTTCGACATGGAGAGCGAAGGGTGTTCGACCAAGCCGATCAAGCTGATCAGCGGCAGTTCGCCTTTCTGCGAAACTTTCATGGACAATGTGAAGGTGCCGAAGAGCTATGGCGAAGGCATCCCAGCCTATGTCGGTGAGATCAATCGCGGCTGGGATGTGGCGAAATACCTACTCGGCCATGAGCGTGAGATGATTTCCGGCGCGGATGGCGGCAATACCGGCACGATTGGCGGGGCGATGAAGCGCCATGCAGGCGAGCTTGATCCGGTCCTGCGCGCGGAGCTGGCGATGTTTGATGTCGATGCGCTTGCCTATGGTGCGATGGGCGAGAAGTTCCTCGACGAAATCAAGGTTGGCAAGGCGCATCCCGCTCAACCGAATATGATGAAATATGCCGGGACTGAGCTGAACAAGCGACGCCACGAGCTGATGATGTCGGCCGGCGGTTCGCGCAGCCTTGAATGGGACAGTGAAGAGACGGACGGTGGCAAGCCATCGCGCAATTGGCTTCGTACGAAAGCCAACTCGATCGAGGGCGGCACTTCGGAGGTCATGCTCAATGTGATTTCGAAGCGTATTCTCGACCTGCCGGGATCATAGGCCAGGCCAGAGCACTAACAAGTTCGTCATTCCGGCGTAGGCCGGAGTCCAGTCGCAACGATCGATTTCTGGACCCCGGCCTTCGCCGGGATGACTACTTTCGGAGAGGAAAGACCAACAGATGCCCCTTTACCACGATGACGACCAGACCATGCTGGCCGATAGCGCCAGCCAGTTCATGGCTGAGCAGGGTAACATCCAGAAGCAGCTGCGCCATTGGCGCGACCGCGATTGCCCCGATGGCTTTGGCCATGAGTTGTGGAAGCAATTCGCCGAAATGGGCTTCACCGGAATGCTCGTCGATGAAGACGATGGCGGATTGGGCATGGGCAATGTCGAGGCGGGCATCGTCCTCGAAGAGGTCGGCCGCAACCTCACCCCATCGCCATTCCTGACCAGCTCTGTGCTGGCGGCGACCGCGCTCAAACACGGCAGCGACGATATGCGTGGACGCTACCTGCCCGGGCTTATTGCGGGCGACAGCGTGTTCGCGGTGGCGATCGACGAAGGGGCCAAGCACCGCCCTGAACGGATCAAAACTCGCGCTGAAAAGTCCGGCAATGGCTTCAAGTTGTCTGGCCAGAAGGACTTCGTGATCCAGGGCGCGAGTGCCGATATGCTGGTGGTTGCCGCGCGCACATCGGGCAGCGACGATGATGACGATGGCATCACTCTGTTTGCCGTGCCGAAAGATGCCGCCAATATGAGCCACGATGCGGTGCGCCTGGTCGACAGCTCGATGGCGACCCACACCAAGTTCGACGGGGTGGAGCTGGATGGTGATGCCGTGATCGGTGAAGTCGATGGCGGTCGCGAAGTGCTGAACGCAATGCTAATGGCGGGCCGTGTCGGCGCCGCGGCAGAAGGCGTTGGCGTGGCGCGCGGGGCGATGGATATGACCGTCGATTACCTCAAGCAGCGCAAGCAATTCGGCAAGCTGATCGGCGAATTTCAGGCATTGCAGCACCGCGCCAGCCACCTCTATTCCGAAGTTGAGATCGCGCGCGCTGCCACGATCAAGGCGCAGCAACTGCTCGATGCGGGCAGTGAGAAGGCGGACCTGATGGCTTCGGTTGCGAAGGCGAAAGTCGCGAAAACCGCTGGCCTCGCGGTGCGCGAAGGCGTGCAGATGCATGGCGGCATCGGCATGACCGACGAATACGATATCGGCCTTTATATGAAGCGCGATCGGGCACTCGGTGAATTCCTCGGTGATGCCTATTACCATGCTGGCCGGGTGGCTGAGCTGTCAGGCTATTAGACTATCACACCGTTCGTGCTGAGCTTGTCGAAGCACGGGCCATCGAGGCTGAAGAGTTCTTGTAGATTCATCATATTAGGTCTCTCTCGTTC
>JBCBDF010000219.1:0-4333 GCA_038529875.1 Pseudomonadota bacterium
ATCGTGCATTTGGCGGGAAATAGCGTTTAGGAGGCGTGATACTCTTCCAATTCCTTGCGCATACGCACCAGATAATCCCGCAGCAACGGCACGCGGCGGGGCCGGAAGGAGGCGCCTGTCTCGGAAAGATCCCGCATGCGATCCAGCCGGAAGGCGCGGAAATCGTCCCGCAGATGACAATAAGCCAGAAGGTTGTGACTGGCCTGCATGAAGACGATCGAGAGGGGATCAACGTCGCGCTCCGTCTCGCGCCCTTCGGCGTCAGTATAGGCAAAATGGATGGTCCGTTCTTCCCATGTGGCTCGCCGCAGCGCTTGCACGTCGATGCCGGGCGTGGGCATGGACGCGCCGTAGCGAAACGCTGTGAGGACGGCATGCTCCAGCCGGTGCGCTTGGCGTGCGGGCAGGCGCGCGCGCAGTTTCGTCAGCGCGTTCTGGGCCGCCTCGGCGAGGACCGGATCGCCAACGTGTTGCACCTCTCTGAGGCCAAGCACGAGCGCTTCGATCTCGTCTTCTTCGAAACTGAGCGGAGGCAGGGCGGCATCTTCGATCAGCGTGTAGCCAAAGCCGGAGGCCCCGTCGATGACCGCGCCAAGGCTGCGCAAGGCCTCAATATCGCGGTAAATCGTGCGCGGCGTCACGTCGAGCGCATCAGCCAATTGCGCCGCCGTCGCCGGTGGCGGGGCGTTGCGTAGGGCTTGCATCAGTTGGAACAGGCGGGTGGTGCGGGTCATGCCCCACTATCTTAGACAGCCCTGTCATAATTTGTCAGTAATGCCATTGCAGGCGTAAGGCGGGGTTCACCCCGCCGCTTGAACTCCCAAACACCCAAGGTGGGGTGAACCCCACCCTACCGACAGGATCGTTTGACCTTGCGTTTGGTTTTCTCGGCTTTCTTCTTGGCCTTCGAAAACTTGCGCTTCATGGGTTTTCCACGACCGCGCGGTGGTCCTTTGGGCAGGGTTTTCCCGTCGATATCGACGAGGTCCAATTCCAAACCGCCTGTCACCGGGGCTGCTTCCGTCAGGCGCACCGTGACGCGTTGACCAAGACCGATCACCGTGCCCGTGTCTGAGCCGGTGAGCGTTCCTGCGTCGCGGTCAAAGTGGAAAAACTCGCGGCCCAAGGATCGCACGGGAAGAAGCCCGTCTGCGCCCGTGCCGTCAAGGCGCACAAAGGCGCCAAACTTGGCAATGCCGCTGATGCGACCGGTGAAGTCCTCGCCCACGCGTTCGGACAAAAACGCGGCCAGATAGCGATCTGTGGTGTCGCGTTCGGCGACCATCGAGCGGCGTTCTGTCTCGCTTATATGCTCGGCTGTGCTCTCCAACCGCTCAATATCGGCGTGTGTCAGGCCATCGTCCCCCCAGCCATGCGCCGTGATCAACGCCCGATGCACGATCAGATCGGCATAGCGGCGGATGGGAGAGGTGAAATGAGCATAAGATCTCAGCGCCAGACCAAAATGGCAGAAATTGCCGGGCGCGTAATATGCCTGCGTCATCGCGCGCAGGGTCGACATGTTGACCACGTCAGAATGGTCCGTGCCTGCCGCGGCACTGAGCAAGTGATTGAGATGCGCGGTTTTGAGAACCTGACCTTTGGCGAGCGTCAGACCCACACTTTCAGCCACATCGCGCAGCGTTTCCAGCTTCTCTGGCGGAGGCTCTTCGTGAACACGGAAGAGCAGCGGTGTTTTCTTGGCAATCAGCGTTTCGGCGGCGGCCACGTTGGCCAGGATCATGAACTCTTCGATGAGTTTATGCGCCTCCAAGCGATCGGAGAAGTTGACCGAGTCCACCTTGCCGTCGTCCGTGAGCACGACCTTGCGCTCTGGCAGATCTAGATTGAGCGGTTGCCGCTTGGCGCGGGCATCCTTGAGCGCATCATGTGCGGCATAAAGTGGGCGGATCACATCCTCTAGAAGCGGCGCGCAGGCGTCATTTGGCGCGCCGTCCATCGCCTCTTGCACTTCGCGGTAGTTGAGCGATGCAGGGGAGCGCATCAACCCACGCACAAAGCGATGGCCGAATTTCTCGCCATGGGAATCGATTTGCATGCGCACCGCGATACAGGCGCGATCCACGCCCTCGTGCAAACTGCACAGATCCCCCGAGAGACGATCGGGCAGCATCGGCACGACGCGGTCCGGGAAGTAGCTGGAATTGCCCCGCCTGCGGGCCTCGACATCCAGGGCAGAACCCGGTGTCACGTAATGGGCGACATCCGCGATGGCGACCCAGATGACATGCCCACCCTCGTTCTTGGGATCGTCATCGGCATGGGCAAAGACCGCATCGTCGTGATCGCGGGCGTCAGACGGGTCGATGGTGATGAGAGGCATGTCACGCAAGTCTTCGCTGTCGCCAAGGGGAGCGGGCGCCATGGCGTCGGCCTCAAAGATCACCTCATCGGGGAAATCATCGGGAATGCCATGCTGATGGATCGCGATGAGCGAGACCGCCTTGGGCGCCATCGGATCCCCCAACCGATCAATCACCCGAGCGCGTGGAAGCCCCATGCGATCCTTGGGACCGGATTGTTCGGCCTCGACCAGCTCGCCATCCTGCGCGCCGCCGGTTGCCCCGGGCGGCACGGTCCATTCTTTGCTGTCGCCCTTGTCGATCGGCTTGATGCGCCCGCCTTCGGCTCGTTTGCGAAAAAGACCGAGGATCTTGCGCGGGTTGGACCCGATGCGGCGAATGAGACGGGCCTCGTAATGGTGCGCCTCTCCCTTCACTTCCTGCAGGCGCGCAAGGATCCTGTCGCCCTCTCCCAGGGCCGGATCCGACGCGCGGTGCAAGATCATAACGACGGGTTCCGCGCCATCGCCCTGCCATTCCATGGGGCGCGCCAAAAGATCGCCATCGGGTGTCTGATCCGCGACTGTCAAAACCGCGACTGGCGGCAGTTTATCCGGATCGCGATAGGTCTTTTTGCGCCGCGACAGATGGCCCTCTTCCTCCAACTCGCGCAAGAGACGCTTGAGATCGATTTTCGCCGCGCCTTTCACGCCAAAAGCGCGGGAGATATCCCGTTTGGAGGTTTGCGTCGGATTGTCAGAAATCCACTGCAGGATGTCGGCTTTGCTTGGCATCTGGGTCATGGCCGTCACCTAGCACGCAGACCCCAGCCCGACAATCAACGCAAACGCACAACCCTGAAGGCCGCCGCCGCGCCCCAGCCCGCAAAAATTGCGATGGCAAGCGACATCAGGCCGTAAACCAGGGGCATCTCTCGCGACATGGTAAAAAGCCAACGTTCGAGCCCCACCTTTTTGACGTCGATCTGCGTTTCATAGAGCGAGATCACCTCTCCCTCGCGGGTCAGGAAAATCCTGATGGAATAGTCGCCTTCGGTCAGGTTCGCGGGCATGTCGATGGCCGTGCGAAAGAGCGTCTGCTGGTCAACGATCACGGAGCTCTCCAGTATTTTGTAGAGATCCTGGCTGCCGCGGATGCGCTTCACGGCTTCTGTAAAGTCCTGCGCGCCGCCCGACCCTGCCGCAGTGCCGAAAGTGGCCCCGACAGACTGGATCGCGCGGTCAATGGACACGCGGTGCTGCAGATCCTGAACATCGGTGAGAACCGTGTCGAACGGCGCGCTTGTCGCGACTTTGTAGAAACTCGGTGCGGCATCGATGAGCACGCTGTCGGTGTTCACCCAGATGCCAAATCTACGGGCCTTTCGGCGCACCAGAACAGGCTCAGATGGCCCCGAGACCGCCACGGCGACTTGCAGCGGCGGCCCGGCGGGTATCGGTTTTTCCCGCTTCACCGCGCCAAAAACGAGGATTTGCGAGCCGTCGAATGTGGCTGTGATGGCCACTTCATCCTGGCTCAGGCCAAGCACCACCTCTTCGGCCTTTGCAGGCAAGGTGAGCAGCAGGAGACACAAGACCGCGCGCAGCATCAGTGACCTCCCGCACGCCCGAGCGAGTAAAGCTCCGAGGGCATGATCAGAAGATCTAAGGCCAGTTTGATACACACGGCGAGCACCATCATGGCCAGCAGGATCCGCAGCTGCTCTGCCTTCAGCTTGGTGCCAAGGGACGTGCCGATCTGCGCGCCGACGACACCGCCGATGAGCAAGAGCACGGCCAAGGCGATATCCACGGTGAAGTTCGTGGTCGCATGCAGCAGGGTTGTGAATGCGGTGACAAAGATAATCTGGAAAAGCGAGGTGCCGACCACGACCTTCGTGGGCATGCCCAGAAGGTAGATCATCGCGGGCACCATGATGAACCCGCCGCCCACGCCCATGATGGCGGCCAGAATGCCAACACAGACGCCCACAAGCACCGGAGGGATCACGCTGATGTAGAGACCCGAGG
>JBCBDF010000220.1:0-4332 GCA_038529875.1 Pseudomonadota bacterium
CCTGGCCGCAACGATCATCGTCGCCGTGCTCAGCCTGGTCGATCTGCGCACACCGGGGCGGTTGTGGCGCTATTCCAAGAGTGATTTCCTCGCTCACATCGCAACGATTGGCGCGTGTGGGCGCGAGGCTTTCCAGAGATAGAGCAGCAGCCCGGTAGCAACGCCCGCGATCACGCCGCTCTCTACCCCGGCCAGCAGGGTGACGCCAATCGTTGCGATGTGAGCGAGGAAATCACTCTTGGAATAGCGCCACAGCCGCCCCGGCGTGCGCAGATCGACCAGGCTGAGCACGGCGACGATGATCGTTGCGGCCAGGGTTGCGACAGGGAGCGCGAACAGCAGCGGGGTGAGGAATACCGACGCCAGGGCTATCCCAACGGCTGTGAAGGCTCCCGCTGCAGGGGTTCTGGCCCCGGCGTCGAAATTGACCACGGACCTCGCGAACCCGCCCGTTACCGGGTAGCCTCCTGATAGCGCCGCCGCGATGTTGGCCCCGCCCAATCCGACCAGCTCCTGATCCGGGGCGATGCGTTGGCGCCGCTTGGCTGCAAGCGTCTGGGCCACCGATACGGATTCGACGAAGCCGATGATCGAGATGAGCAGCGCGGGCACCAGCAGTTGGCTCCAAAGATCAGGTTTGAATGCAGGTACACCCACTGGTGGCAAACCGCTCGGGATGGCGCCAACGATGGCCACTCCGCGCGCCTCTAGCTGGCCAAAACTGACTGCCAGGATGGTCGCAATGACCGCTAAGACCGGGCCAGCTTTGGCAATGATGTCTGCCAGGCGTGGCCCGAGGCCCACCTTCTCCAGCGTGGGCTTTGCACCCTTTCGTACCCAAAACAGAAACAGTACGGTCGCCCCGCCGATCAGGACTGTCGGCAAGTTCCATTGCGCGATGTCAGCAGCGAGCGAACTCAACAGCTCTGGCAGGTTGTCTCCATGCGCCTTAATGCCGAGGATATGGCGCAGCTGGCTTGTTGCGATCAGGATTCCGCTCGCCGTGATGAAACCCGAAATGACTGGGTGCGAGAGCAGGTTGGCGAGGAAGCCCAAACGCAGGAACCCCATCAGCGCCAGCATCAGGCCCGATAGCATGGCCAGCGCGATTGCTGCCTCGAGATATTCCGGCGTGCCTTGCGCCGCCACGCTGCCCGCCGCCGACGCCGTCATCAGCGAAATAACCGCGACGGGACCTACCGCCAATGTGCGGCTGGTGCCGAGCAAGGCATAGGCCATAAGCGGCAGGATCGAAGCGTAGAGGCCTACCACTGGCGGAAGCCCGGCCAGCAGCGCATAGGCCAGGCTTTGCGGGATCAGCATGATGGTGACGATCACCGCCGCCATCAGGTCGCTGCCTAGCGCAGCCCCATCATACCGCCTGCCCCAATCGAGGATCGGGAAGAACCGCGCCAGCCTATCCAAAGGAGTGATCCGATGCGTTCATCAGCATGTTTGCCGCTCCTGTCCGCGGGTCACGCAGCGATTGCGCGTTTCGAGCTGAAATCCGCATAAAGGCGATTGAGCCACATTCCTGCCAGCATTGCCAGGACGAATAGAATGGGCTGCCAGTCGGCGAATGCGAAACCAGCAATCGCCGGGCCGGGGCAATATCCTGCCAGCCCCCACCCGGCACCGAATATCGCGGCCCCGGCTATCAATTGCCGGTCGATTATGCGGTTTTCCGGGATGTAGAATTGGGTGTTCATAAACGGTTCGCGCAGCTTGCGCGAAATCGCAAAGGCGATGGCGAAGGGGATCATTGCGCCACCCATCACGAATGCGAGCGCCGGGTCCCAATCCCCAAAGATGTCCAGAAATGCGAGGACGCGGGCCGGGTTGACCATATCGGACAGCACAAGGCCGCCGCCAAACAGAATGCCGGTTGTGAGCGCTATGACTATGTGTCGCATGTCAGGCCCCTCCGATCATGAAGCGCGCAACCGCAACAACGAAGAATCCGGCGAGCATGAAGGTGATGGTGGCTGCCAGCGAGCGCGGCGACAGGCGCGAAACCCCGCAAACCCCGTGTCCGCTGGTGCAGCCATTGCCCATGCGTGTGCCAAAGCCGACCAGCAGGCCAGCGGTGATCAGCAATGGCAGCGACGAGGTGACGACAATTTCGGGCGACCGAACGAACAAGCTGACGAGATATGCCCCCACGGGCAGCCCAATGACGAATGCAAAAGCTTGCGAGCGCGGAGTGCCAGAATCGGCAATGCCGGTCGCACGCGCGGCGAGGCCGCTAATTCCTGCAATCCGGCCAGAGAACAGCAGCAACAGACCGGCGGCAAGCCCGATCAACAAGCCGCCAGACAAAGCCACAAGCGGATGAAGAGGTTCTAGCATGATCACTCCTAGAGCGCGTTAAGCGGCAGTTTGAGGTAGCGCGTGCCGTTATCTTCGGCTTCAGGTAGGTGGCCAGCGCGCATATTGATCTGGATCGAGGGCAGGATCAGGTTTGGCATGCCCAGTGTCGCGTCGCGAGCGTCGCGCATCGCCACGAAGTCATCCTCGCTCACGCCTTCATGGATATGAACATTGCCGGTGCGCTGCGCGCCGATGGTTGTTTCCCAAGCAAACTCGTCGCGACCCGGCGCTTTGTAGTCATGGCACAGGAAGACGCGGGTTTCGGGCGGCAAGTCCATCAGCCTGCGAACCGAGCGATAGAGCACCCCAGAATCGCCACCAGGGAAGTCGGCGCGGGCGGTGCCGTAATCCGGCATGAACATGGTGTCGCCGACGAAAGCGGCATCGCCAATCACATAGGCGAGGTCTGCCGGTGTATGGCCAGGTACATGCAGCGCGATGAGGTGCGCCTCTCCCAGATCGAGCCGATCCCCGTCCTCCAGCAGCCGGTCGAATTGCGATCCGTCTCGCGCAAAGCTGGTCCCTTCGTTGAAGACTTTTCCGAACACCTCTTGCACGGTCAGGATTTCGCGGCCGATGATTATTTCGCCGCCCAGATGCTCCTGCAAATAGGGTGCTGCGGAAAGGTGATCGGCATGGGCATGCGTTTCGAGCAGATATTCTACGTCCAGGCCCGCTGAGCGTACATATTCGATGATCGCGTCAGCAGATTCGGTTGAGGTGCGCCCCGATGACTGATCGAAATCCAGCACGGAATCGATGATTGCCGCCTTGCTCGTGGCGGGATCGTGGACGACGTAGCTGGCGGTGAAGGTCGGTTCATCGAAGAACGCGCGGACGACGGGTGGCTGGGCCTGGCCGCGCAGAACCTTTGCGACCTCATCTTTTGCCTGCTTGAGATGCGGGTCGGAGTGCATTTGGGAATTCCTCGGTTAATTGGATTGAATTAGGCCACGCTCGCGCTGGCGCGGCGATACGGATTGCCCCTTAGTCGTGATCCGTCCTGTCCTGCGCGCAGAACAAAGCATGCAGGGTTTCGAGCAATTGCTCGGCCCGTGGATCGGAAATGCGGTAGTGAAGCGATTGCGCTTCGCGGCGGAAGTCGACCAGCCCAATGTGCCTCAGCTTTGCGAGGTGCTGGGAGAGTGCAGACTGGCTGACACCGACGCGCTCGACCAAGGCACCGACGGATAGCTCACCGGCACCGGAAAGGTGGCACAGGATCATCAGACGCGGCGGGTTAGACATGGCGCGCAGAAACTCTGCAGCCTCGCCCGCGCCTTCGCGCATTGCATCGATATTTATGGCTATTGGCGCGTTCATAGCTCCCATATATTACGATATTCTAATTTAGCAATAACTAATATTAATCAGCGCTCACTTCCGTGTTCGTTCCAGCAGGTCGACCAGCTCCTGGAACTTTTCGCGCTGTTCTCCCTCATTGCCGCTGGCAATGGCCTCTGCCACGCAGCAGGCCGCGTGATCCTTCAAAACCTGGCTTTCCACTTTTGCCAGCGCGGCCTTGATGGCCTGAATCTGGTTCAGAGTGTCCATGCAATAGCGATCGTCCTCGATCATCTGCGCGACCCCGCGCACTTGGCCGGCAATTCGGTTCAGCCGGTTGATCTTTGCGTTTTTTGTATCCGCCACTGCATCGGCCTTCTTGTAATACCCTAGGGGGGTATATAGAAGGGCATAATGTCTTATTGCAAGCATCCGGGCCACCATGCCTATTTCACTTGATCGTCGCCGGCTCATTATGAGCACAGCCACCCTCGCTGCGGCTACTTCCCTTTCCATGCCCGGTTGGGCGAAGGGGCGGTCGCTAACCCAGGCAAGTCAGGGTTTTGGCGATCTTTCGGGCGAGGACATCAACCTTGCGATTGGCGATCATCACTTCACCGGCGGCATTTTCCGAGCGAATCAACTGTTCTAGATGGCGGCGCTTGGCGAGCATTTCTG
>JBCBDF010000221.1:0-4296 GCA_038529875.1 Pseudomonadota bacterium
GACGATGGCAGCGGCGAAGAGGAATATGTCGGCCACGACCGCAAGACCGGCGACGAGAAGTATCGGGCAACCCGCGCCGACTTGATCTTTGGGTCCAACTCGCAACTTCGCGCACAGGCGGAATTCTATGCCGAGAACGGCAATGAAGAGAAGTTCGTGACCGACTTCGTGGCGGCCTGGACCAAGGTGATGAATGCGGACCGGTTCGATCTGACCCACGCCAAATACCACGCCTGAACTCTGTCCCCCATAGGTCAGGCTGAAAGAAAGCCCTCGGCAGAAATGCCGGGGGCTTTTTATTGGCTCGATTTAGCTCCAGGCTGCCACTCCAAACGCGCCGCAGATCAATCAACGCCGCCGTTTCAGCACGAGGTAAAGCGCGCCCTCACCACCATGGCCGCGATGCGCTTTCCTCACAGCTGAGATTGCATCAGCATGCGGACCGGCGGCCAGCCAATCGAGCAATTTTGCCCGGATCGCGCCCCGCTTGCTGCCACGATCTGCGGGATCGACCGGCCGTGAGCGGCCAGCAATCACCAGAACAACGCGCGCATCCATCGCCCGAGCCTGATCGAGCCCTCTCGACAGCCGCGTGTAAGCGCTGTCGAGCGTGTGGCCATGCAAATCGAGCGTGTAGTCGGGAACGATCCGTCCTGACTTGAGCTTGCGCTCCCAATGCGAATCGAGATTAGTGTTCGCGATGTTTCCAGGCG
This sequence comes from Pseudomonadota bacterium, assembly GCA_038529875.1. GTDB lineage: Bacteria > Pseudomonadota > Alphaproteobacteria > Sphingomonadales > Sphingomonadaceae > Erythrobacter. The sequence continues at coordinate 714 of JBCBDF010000221.1, forward strand.
GAGGAGGCTTCGGATGCGCCTTCGCCTTAGCGCGAGCAGGCGAAACGGGAGGCGGCATTTTGAGGCCGGTCTTTGACTTCGGCTTGGTTTTCACACCAGCGCCGCCATCCTTTGGCATTACCGGTCGCGCGCGCCCTTCCAGCGGGGTGACACTTTGCGCAATATGCGCCCAGGCCGCCGCTTCGGTCTCGCTAAGGCCGCGCGGAATGCTCATTGGCCGTTGAGGCGTGCCACTGTTCCACGTGGCACAAGGATTAGCGCTCGCCCGCGCCCGCTCATCCCGCCCGCAATTGTGCGCGCGTCTTCGCCCGCGCCCCAGAACGTGTCGAAGCGGTTAGCGCCTTTGATCGCGCCGCCGGTGTCCTGCGCGATCCAAAGGCCGTCCGCCTCATCGCGGTCCAGGTCGAGCCACACAGGCGCGCCATAGGGCACAAAGCGCGGATCAACGGCGACTGAACTCTCACGTCGCACAGGAATACCCAGCGAGCCCAGCGGTCCATCGCCGGTCAGCTCACGAAAAAAGACCCAGCTCTTGTTGAGCCGCATGAGTTCGCGGCCTTCTTCGGGATTTTCGCGGATATATTGCATGATGCCCTGCATCGATCCGGCATATTTGCCCGGTCCCTCGCCCAGCAGTCCACGCTCACGCATCACGCCGCCAATGCCGACATATTCGCGGCCATTCTGCCCGGCATAGCCGATGCGAATAACCTCGCCCTCGGGAGTACGCAGACGACCGGAACCCTGGATTTGCAGGAAGAACAGTTCGACCGGGTCCGCAGCCCAGGCGATTATCGGCACGCGCCCGTCAAGCGCGCCCTCCTCTATTTCGCGCCGCTCATAATAGCGTATGAACTCGCCGTTCATATTGCGGCGTCCCAGCGGAGGACGACCGGTCCGTTCAGGCTCGGGAATCTCCGCTGTCCAACCACGCTCCAGATCATCGGGCATGGCATAAATCGGAGTTTCATAGCCGGTTCGACGCGTGCGGCTGGCGCGGATTTCGGGCTCGAAATACCCGGTCGCGAAAGCCTCGCCCGAACCGATAATTGCGGTTTCAAAATAGCTCGCGAAGAAAGTGTCTGCGGTGCCTGCGTTGCGAGGGGCAGCCTCGCAGGCTGGTCGCCAATCGTCGCGCCGGGTCAATCCGGTCGTATCTTCGCGTCGAAGCAGCGAAGGGCAACTTTCGATGAAAGAGCGCAAGGCAGTCTCGGCATCGGTCTGCCCAAAGCCAAGGCCGGAAACCATCGGTCCCTGTGTAACACCTGCCATCAAGGCGCTGGTAGCGGCAGGCATGGATGGAACTGTTGGGGTGGTGACCGGCGGCGGGGGTGATGAAACCGGGCCGCGTGGCCCCGTGCTTTCAGGGATCAGCCGAACGCACCCCGAGATCATGAGAGCCATCGCCAGAACCAGGCCTGCGCGCATTTCTCTCTCCTATCCGGATTGTGAGCTTGCCAGCCCGCTGAGTTACCCTTCGTCGGTCTCGTCGAGCAGCCAGTTCGGATCGCTGTCCTTCACATTGCGTGAGAAGGTCCAGATGTCGCGGCTTTCCACCGCATCATCGAGCGATCCGGCAATCACATTGCCGTCCGTGTCGCGAGTGACCGCTGCGATATCGGCCACGAACAGAACCGCTATACGGGCCATCTTGCCATCGAGTTGAGCCGAATGGACCTTGGTTTCCTCTACCCGAATAAGCTTGTTTTCGAGCGTGTGACCCTCGGCTTCGCGCGCGTCGATAGCTGCCGAAAAGCCTTCATAGACATCGTCGTCACAAAGCTCTTTGAGTGTTTCGCGATCACCCTCCCAAAACGCCTCCAGCACCAATTCATAGGCCGAGCGTCCGCCTTCGAGGAAGGCGGTCAGGTCGAAACGGCTATCAGCCGCGGCAATTTCGCGAATACCGCGTTCAACCGCAGGCAGCACGCCAACGATCTGGGGCTGATTGTTGGCAGGTGCCGGATTTGTAGCAGGGTTGGGCGCAGACTGGGCAGGCTTGTTTGCACCAGCATCAAACCGATGCGGCACCGATTCCTCTTCATGCTCCGCACGGCGGCCAAGCACCGAATACAGACGCAGCCCCAGAAATGCGGCGATCATGGCGAGAATAATAATTTCAACAATCACAATTGTGGTACCCGGTTAATTCGGCAAAGCGCCCTCCAGCGCGTCACCCGATTTCCAACACCCCTCGTTGCCCTAAATAGGCGCTAAATACAAATGAACAACGACCTTTCGCGCTTTGCCTCAGGGTTTTTGCGTGCACCTCATCCGGTTGCGAGCACGGCTCGCGCCTGCTAGGCGCGCCGCCAACAGGTTTAGCAAACTAGCCTGCGCCTGCGCGCCGGCACGATCTTACCCTTAATCGAAAGAGTTTAACAATGGCCGACGAAGGCGACATTCTTACCGATCTGAACGACCCAGCAGCGGGCGCAAATGGTGCCGACAACCAACCAAGCGCGGGCCTGATCACGCAATACGTGAAAGACCTCTCGGTCGAGAATCCCAACGCCCCTGATGTCTACCAGTGGCAGGATCAGCCGAATATCGACGTGCAGTTCAATATCGGCGCAGAGCAAGTGAGTGAAAACGTTCACGAAGTGATGCTCAAGGTAAACCTCGACGCCAGGACCGAACAAGGCAGCGCCTACATGGTCGAGTTGGCTTATTGCGGCCTCGTTGGCGTCCGCAACTTACCGGAAGATCAGACGCACGCATTTCTGTTTGCCGAAGCACCGCGGATGCTCTTCCCATTTGCCCGCCGCGTTGTTGCCGATGCCGTGCGCGATGCAGGCTTCCCGCCGCTGATGATGGACCCGATCGACTTCAATGGCCTTTATCTGCAACAGATTGCCCGCAAGCAGCAGGAAGAAGCCGCCGCTGGCGGCGCTCCAGCAGGTGAAGCCTGATTTGAAGCGCTTGCAGGCTTTCCAACCGGCGAGCCTGTGATAGGGCTGGCTGCGCCATGGGCCTGCTAAAAAATGTCGGAACAATCGGGGGGCTGACGCTCGCCAGCAGGGTTGCCGGGATGGCGCGCGAGATGATCTTTTCGCGCGTCCTCGGCGCCAATGCGATTACCGACGCCTGGTTTCAGGCTTTCATCATTCCCAACGTTTTCCGTCGTCTGTTCGCCGAGGGAGCATTCTCGGCTGCATTCGTGCCGATGTTCTCGAAGCGGCTCAACGGCGAAGGCGGCATGGAGAGCGCACGCTCGTTCAGCGCCGATGTCATGAGTGTGTTCCTGCCGGTGCTGATTGCGCTGGTCGCGGTGTTCGAACTCGCCATGCCGGGCGTAATCTGGTTGCTCGCGGAAAAGCCCGTGGACAAGGACACCTTCCCGATTGCGGTGGATTTCGCGCGGATCATGTTTCCCTACATCGTGCTGGTCAGCATGGTGACCCTGTTCACCGGCATGCTCAATTCGGTTTCGCGATTTGCCCCTGGAGCAAGCTTTCCCATCATCCTCAACCTGGTGCTGATCGCGGCGCTGCTGACGGGCGAGTGGTTCGCGGTCAACACAGGCGCCAGCGTTGAGCAGGTCGCTTATGGCATCGCCTGGGCCGTGACCGGCGCGGGCGTG
>JBCBDF010000222.1:0-4295 GCA_038529875.1 Pseudomonadota bacterium
TGGCAGTGGAGGCCGGGCGCGAGGCGTATCTCGCTGGCCGGATGGGGCGGCGCAAATATGCCGATCCGAGTAGCCCGCTCGCGGGGTTGATTTAGTTGCGCCTCAAGCGCCGGCGGCTGCATCCGCAGCCTTGGCTATCCTCGCCCACGCGACCTGAAGGTCGCATCGCTGCGGGCGGGCATGCGCCCTTGCGGTTCGCTGAAGCGAACCGTGCCTGGACAACCAAACCCCTATACAATCTCTCTCACTCTCAAAAATCTCACCTACAGGTTACTACCTATTAACCAAGTTCAGCGATTGTCGTCCTCAAGCAACGGGGAGACTCTCATGGCCACTCTTGGCACAGCATCAATGGCAATCGGTGAAATGCGCGAGTTCGCGAGCTTCAGTGCGGCTGAGCAGCGTTATATCAAGCGTAGCCTCGATATCGGCCTGGGCCGCTGCGATGCGTTCAAGCTATGGGCGCGCGACGAGAACGAGAATGCCGCGATCCGCCGCCAATATGTCGCCTATCAGGATTTGAAGGCACTGCGCGACATCATCCCCGCCGATCACGCAATGGCCGACACCGAGGCCTTCATTGGCAAGCTGGTGCGCATGGCCGCGTTCGACCTGCGCCAGGATCGCATCGCGAGCTTCTCGGCCTTTCGCTTTCTTTATGAGCGGCTGCTTGGAGCGGAATCGCGCCCGTGGCTGCCCGCAGCATTCTGCGCCGCCGCTGCGCTCCCGCAAATTCGCCCGGATCGCCGCAAGCTGCTGTTGCAGAGCCTGTCGGAATCCGCGGCGACCGCACCGGGCTGGTCGAACCAGAACCCGAGCTTCTATCCCGAATTTATCGAGGAAGCTGAGGCGGCTTGAGCCATTTTGCGTCGCGTGAAAATTGCCTTGAGGGCGACAACAATGCCGCCGATGCCTCCGACCAAATAGCTTGCTGAATGAGCCCAAGCTGCAAACGCAAACCGCGATTGTCGTGACGGCTCGATCACTTCGTCCCAGAACCCGATTGTCCCAGGAACCTGAGCTTCTGTAAGCGCCCAACCCATAATTCCAGCGGGCATTGCAATCAGGGCGCTCAAAATCATCAGCTTGATGATGTGCGGTTTGAGGTCGCCAAGCTTTAGTTTTGGCGTTCTCCCAAAGCGGGCAGACAAAGCCAAAATAGTGCCAAGGATCAAGCCAACCCACCATGTGGCAATAATTCCCCAGCCAAGCGCCAGCCAAAACGGTACATCGGTTGGGAAAACCGGCGGGTGCGCCACGGTGAAGTATTCGACACTCACGTGCGCCGTGACCTGATCATGCAGAATGCCGTAGATCACTGCCAACAAAATGCTGAAACCGATAATTTTCAAAGCCTCAAGCATACAGGGCCGCTAATCCGACCATCACCCCCGATACAGCCCGTTGATCTGGTCCTGATAGCGATCACGGATCTTGTGCCGGCGGATCTTCATGCTCGGCGTCATTTCCTCATTCTCGATTGAGAACGCCTCGTCCGCGAAGGTGAACTGCCGCACTTTCTCGATCACCGACAGATCCTTGTTCACCCGGTCGACCGCTGCGCTAACCGCCGTCTTGAACGCGGGCAAATCCTGCAAAGCCGCCATGTCGAACTTCTCGTCATTGGCGCGCGCCCATTCCACCGCCCATTCCGCATCCGGCACGATCAGGCCAACCACGTAAGGCCGCTTGTCGCCGCTAACCATCGCCTGTGCGATCTCGGGCTGCAAAGTCAGCATGCCCTCGATCTTTTGCGGCGCGACATTGTCGCCCTTGTCGTTAACGATCATGTCCTTCTTGCGGTCGGTGATGACGATCCGCCCGGCCTCGTCGAGATGGCCGATATCGCCGGTGTGCAGCCAGGGTGCGCCATCGGGATCCTTCGGATCGGGCTGCACTGTGCGCGCGGTCTCGGCCTCATTATGCCAGTATCCGTGCATCACCAGCTCGCCGCGGCACAGGATTTCGCCATCTTCGGCGATCTTGATCTCGACCCCGCGCATGGGCGGGCCGACTGTATCCATCTTCAGGCCCGCTGCCGGGCGGTTGCAGCTGATCACCGGCCCCGCTTCGGTTTGGCCGTACCCCTGCAGCATGGTGAGGCCCATCGCCTCGAAGAAGATGCCGACATCGGGATTGAGCGGTGCGCCGCCGGAAACCATCGCCTTGATCCGGCCTCCAAACTTGGCGCGGATTTTGGGCCGCAGGGTTTTTTCGACAATGAAGTCCATAGGGCGGTCGCGCTTGCGCTTCTTGCCGCGTTCGGCCTCTTTCTCGCCAATCGTCAGCGCGCGATCCATCAGGTAGTTTGCGACCTTGCCCTGCTTCTGGACCTGCTTGAGAATGCGCGTGCGCAGCACTTCGAACAGGCGCGGGACGACGACCATGATGGTCGGGCGCACTTCCTCGATATTGCTGGCGAGTTTCTCCAACCCCTCGGAATAGTAGATTTCCGCGCCCACACCGATCGGCAGATATTGGCCGCCGGAATGCTCGTAAGCGTGGCTGAGCGGGAGGAAGGAGAGAAAGCGTTCGTCGTGAATGCCGAAGTCGTCGATCAGGATTTCGGCTGCGCCTGCGATATTGCACAGGATCGATCCGTGATGCTGCATCACCCCGCGCGGCGCACCGCCCGTACCGCTGGTGTAGATCAGGCAGGCGGTGTCATCGCGCGTGATCCCCTTGAGCCGTTCGTTCACCGCGGCGCGCGCTGCCATTGGATCGCCCGCAATCATCGCTTCCCAAGTATGGAAGTCCCAACCACTCGCCTGCTTGCGCTGCAGATCGTCAATGCCGATGACGTGATCTGCAATCCCGGTCGCCTGGATCGCGCCGTGCACCGGACCAAGCAGCTTTGTGTTCGAAACGAACACGGCGCGTGCGCCCGAATTGTCGAGAATGTGAATGTGGTCGCGCTCGGTATTGGTGGTGTAGGTCGGCACGGTGATGCAGCCCGCCGCCATCACGGCGAGATCGGCAATGCACCATTCGGGGCGGTTTTCGGAAACGAGCGCGACACGGTCGCCATCGTTCAGCCCGATCCGGCGCAGCCCCTCGGCCAGCAGGCAGACCTGGTCTGCGACTTCTTGCCAGCTTTGCGTAGTCCATTCGCCATCCTGCTTGCGCCCCAGGAAAGGCGCATCGCCTTTCTCATCGGCGCGTTTCAGGAACAGTTCGACGAGATTGTTCGCCTGATCGATATCGTTGAGATGCGTGTCTTGCGGCACTGAAATTTGGCTCCCCCACCAAGTTTTCGTTTCTGGCCCAAGCTAGGCGCGCCCTGTCAAAGCGGCAAGCATGGATGATCCCGGCATGGATGATCTGTGTGCTTCGGCAATGCGCCGGTGGCTCGCCGGGTTCCCTTATCGCGTGTAGACGAGCTTGGGCGCGATGCGTGGATCGGTCGCCACTTCCCAGCCATCCGGCGTGCGGCGCAGCGCGTTGGCTTTAAGCGGCGGGCCAAAGGCACGGATCTGCGCATGGCCCAAGGCTTCGAGGTCGAGCTGCATCGCCTCCAGCGCGGTGCCTTCTTCGATCACCACCGTCTCCCCAAACGCCATGATCAGCGGCAGGGCAAGCGATTCCTGCGCGCTCATGCCAAAATCGACCACGCCAATGATCGAGCGTGCAACCTGCACCGGAATGGTCGGGCCGCCCGCCGCGCCGATCACCAGCACCACTTCGCCGTTCTCGTCGAACACGATGGTCGGTGCCATCGAGCTGCGCGGGCGCTTGCCGCCTTCGACTGCGTTGGCGACGGGCTCGCCGTCTTTCTCGGGCGTGGCGCTGAAATCGGTCAGCTCGTTGTTGAGGTAGAACCCGCCAAAGAACAGCCCCGATCCGAACGCGCCCTCGACTGTAGAGGTGTAGCTGACCGCATTGCCCTCGCCATCAGTGATGGAGAAATGCGTGGTGCCGTTTTCGCGCGGTTCATCGCCATCGGCGCGCGCGAGTGACGCACCGGGAGGCGTGCCGGCTTTGAGGTCGGTGATGGCGGATGTCGGGTTGATCAGCGCGCTGCGGCTGGCGATGTAATCGGGGTCGACGAGACCAGCGACCGGCACGGATACGAAGTCGCTGTCGCCGATATAAAGCTCGCGGTCGGCATAGGCGACGCGCTGCGATTCGAGGAACAGGTGCCAGAATGTCGGGCTGTCCGGGCCAAGTGCCGCGATGTCGAAGCGTTCCAACTGGCCGAGCATTTGTGCCACCGCGACACCGCCCGAGGATGGCGGCCCCATGCCGCACACTTTGTATGCCCGGTATCTGGCGCAGACCGGATCGCGCAGTTTTGC
>JBCBDF010000223.1:0-4233 GCA_038529875.1 Pseudomonadota bacterium
TCAAATGCAATGTCGGCAACGCTGGTCTTGGTCGTGTGCGTCACCGCTCCGCCCAATTCCTCCTGCGTAACCTCTTCATTGGTCACCGTTTTGACCACGTCCGGCCCGGTGACAAACATGTACGAGCTGTCTTTCACCATAAAGATGAAATCGGTCATCGCAGGGGAGTAGACCGCCCCGCCCGCGCATGGTCCCATTATGAGGCTCAGCTGGGGGACAACGCCTGATGCGAGCACGTTCTTCTGGAACACTTCGGCATAGCCACCGAGCGATGCGACGCCTTCCTGAATGCGCGCGCCGCCGCTGTCGTTAAGGCCGATGACAGGCGCGCCGACCTTCATCGCATTGTCCATCACCTTGCAGATTTTCTCGGCATGGCGTTTCGACAGGCTGCCACCGAATACGGTAAAGTCCTGGCTAAATACATAAACAAGGCGGCCGTTGATCGTACCGCTGCCGGTGACCACACCGTCGCCCGGTATCTTCTGTTTCTCCATGCCAAAATCGACGCAATCGTGCTCGACATAGGTGTCGAGCTCTTCAAAACTGTCTGCATCCAGCAATACGTCGAGCCGTTCGCGCGCGGTCAGCTTACCCTTGGCATGCTGCGCATCGATGCGCTTTTGCCCGCCGCCCATCCGGGCAGCTTCCCGGCGACGTTCCATTTCAGCGATATTGGCAGACATTCCTCGCCCCTGATCATGATAAGTTGCGAGTGGTCGTTGCCGCAGCCGCGCCGCAGCGTCAACGTATCAAAAACGCAGCGTCATGCTGCGAGCAAGCGCGGGCGAAATGCTTTCGGCGATGCGCAGCGCCTTGGTCATGCCGATATTGGCCTCGTCGCGGCCCTTCTCGATCGCCTCGACGATCTGGCGCGCGCATTCCTCCGGCGGCATTTTCTTGACTGACCTGCCGTCATTCATCTGTGTGTCGACCACTGGCGGCAGCGCCTCGATCATATGGACGTTTGTGTCCTTGAGCTGCTCGCGCAGAGCCAAAGAATAGAACCGCAAGCCCGATTTCGTCGCACAATAGACCGGCTGACGTGCAGCAGGTGCGATGGCGAGGCCGCTCGTGACATTAACAATTGCCGCTTCGGGCTGTGCCTGCAATCGTTCGGCCAATCCGGTGATCAGACGGATCGGCGCGTTGAGATTGGTGTAAATACAAACGTCGGTAGCGTCGGCATCTGGTGTGCCATTACGAAGATCATGATCAACCAGCTGTCCGGCATTGTTGATCAGAATGTCGATCTTGCGCGCGCCCCATGCTGCCAGCAGCGAATCAACGCCCTCCGCATCGGAGAGCCCCGCCGAAATCGTCTCGAAGCCCTCGCTTTCCATCGCCGCCAGCCGTTCAGGATTACGCCCGGTCACGACGACGTGCGCACCCTTGGCTTTGAGCTGGCGCGCCATCTCGCGCCCGATACCGGCGGTTCCTCCGGTGAGCAGAACAGTTCTGTTTTTTATATCCATGTCGCGCGGTCTAACCCGCTTATTTCAGCAGCACCAGCTCTTCCGCCATAGTCGGGTGGATCGCGACGGTATCGTCGAAATCCGCCTTGGTCAGGCCGGCTTTCACAGCAATCGCAGCCGCCTGCATGATTTCGGGCGCTTCCGGCGCGATCATATGAATGCCGACGATCTGGTCGGTCGCGGCATTGACCACCATCTTATAGAGGCCGCGCTCATTGCGCCCGGCGACGACGTTTTTCATCGGTCGGAAGTCGGATTGGAACACCTTGATATTGCCCAGGCGGTTGCGCGCCTCGCCCTCGGTCATGCCGACCGCTGCGATGGGCGGATGGCTGAATACGGCGCTGGGGATGCACGAATGGTCGACCGTGCGCGGATTGTCGCCAAACACCGTGTCGGCAAAGGCCTGACCTTCGCGGATCGCAACCGGCGTCAGCTGCACGCGGTTCGTCACATCGCCAACGGCATAGATGTAATCGACATTGGTCTTCGAATACTCGTCGACTGTGATTTCGCCATTCTCGCCCAGCTCAACGCCAACTTTCTCAAGACCTAGGCCCTGGGTGTTGGGATTGCGGCCGGTTGCGAACATCACCAGGTCCACGTCCAGATCGTCCGATCCGTTCAGCTCGACATGGAACGATCCGTCATCGTTCTTCGTGATCGTCTTGAAAGTGGTGTTGAAGTGGAACTGAATGCCCTTCATCAGGCTGATCTGCAGCAGGCGATCGCGCAGGCTCTCATCATAGCCGCGCAGCAATTGGTCAGAGCGATTGACGAGGCAGACGCGGCTGCCAAACTCATTGAAAATCCCGGCGAACTCGTTGGCGATATAGCCGCCGCCCGCGATCATCACCCGCTTAGGCAGCGCTTCGAGATGGAATGCCTCGTTGGAGGTGATCGCGTGCTCGCTGCCCGGGAACTCCGGCCGATGTGGCTGAGCACCCGTGGCAACCAAAATATACTTCGCGGTGATGACCTTGCCGTTCGCCAGAGTGATCTCATGGTCACCGGTTATCTCCGCGCGTTCGCGGATCACCTCTACCCCGTGATTACCCAGCGTCTCGCCATACAGCCCTTCGAGCCGGTCGATGTCGGTTTGCACGTGGTCGCGCAGGCGCGCCCAGTCGAAGCTCTTGCCTTCGATATTCCAGCCAAATTGCTGTGCGTCGTCCAGGTCTTCGGCAAAATGCGCACCGTAGACGAGCATCTTCTTGGGCACGCAGCCGCGGATGACGCAGGTGCCGCCGACACGGTATTCCTCGGCCACGGCCACTCGCGCGCCATGCGCTGCGGCAACCCGGCTGGCGCGAACGCCGCCTGACCCTGCTCCGATAGTGAACAGGTCGAAATCGTAATCGGCCATGGCGGCTATGCTCCTTTGCGTGACGCGCGCGATATGGCGGCTTGTTTCGAACTTGCCAACCGCGCGCGCTGTTTTGGGGAGCTATTCGGAAGCGCGCCCGCTTTGGTTACGGGCGCGCTCGCTATTAGGCGTTCGAAGTGCGAGCGCCAGTGCGCCCCGACCCGCCGCGACGGCCACCTCCTGGGCGACCTCCGCCGGGACGACCTCCACCACCGGGGCCGCGCCGCGAACGGTTTCCGCCGGGGCGGCCACCTTGCGGGCGATCACCGCCTGAGCGCTCAGGGTTTGAGCCGCCTTCGCGGTTCGGCTTGCCCTTACGAGCGCCATGCTTTGGCTTGGGTTTACGGCGTGGCTGACCGTCTGCCCCGCTGTCGCCTTGCGGCCTACCTCCGCCCTGTTGGCCGCCGCGCTTCTGGCCACCGAATGGCTTCGCCTTCACACGCTGGCGTTGCTGCTTTGGCGCAGGCTTGGTCGGCCCCACCCCTTCGACCACAGCGCGGAAATTTTCCGGCAGGTCGAGCCGCTCGAACTCCGCATCGGTCGTGCGATTGATGTCCTTGAGATAAGCGCGCTCATCCTCGGCGCAGAATGCGATCGCGACCCCGTCCTTGCCGGCACGCGCGGTCCGACCAATGCGGTGCACATATTGCTCCGGCACGTTGGGCAATTCGTAATTGATCACGTGGCTGACGCCGGGAATATCGATCCCGCGCGCAGCAACATCGGTCGCAACCAGAATCGGTGTCTTCGCTCGCTTGAACTCGTCAAGCGCGCGCTGCCGCTGAGGCTGAGATTTGTTGCCGTGGATCGCATTGGCCGCGATGCCGTGCTGGCCCAGCTTCTTCACAACGCGGTCGGCGCCATGCTTGGTACGGGTGAAGATCAGCACGCGCTCGATCTTGCCGGGCACTTGATGGCGACCGGACAGCACCATTTCGAGCAGCGATTGCTTCTCGTTCTGCTGCACCATGAACAGATATTGGTCGATCCGTTCCGCCGTGCTCGATTCCGGCGTGACCGAGACCTGCACCGGATTGTTGCAATATCCGCGCACCAGCTCCTTGATCTGTTTCGGCATGGTCGCGCTGAAAAACAGCGTCTGGCGATCTTTCGGCACCAGATCATTGATGCGGCGCAGCGCGTGGATGAAGCCGAGGTCGAGCATCTGGTCAGCCTCGTCGAGAACCAGCACTTCGACCGCCGACAGGTTGAACGCTTTTTGATCGATCAGGTCGAGCAAGCGGCCCGGGGTGGCGACAAGAATGTCCGTCCCGCGATGCAGCTTGTTGCGGTCCTTGTTGACGCTCGTGCCGCCAACGATGGAGTGCACCTTCATGCCCGCAAGCGCGCCGTAATCCTTGGCGCTCTGGGCGATCTGTCCGGCCAGCTCGC
>JBCBDF010000224.1:0-4208 GCA_038529875.1 Pseudomonadota bacterium
GAATTGCAGGTCGCGACAAAGCCATGCAATTCGACGCACTTCTTCATCGTCCGCAAGGGCGAGGTGTGGACCTCTAGCGGGGATTATTGCCTCGGCGGAATCACCCGATCGAATGTGATCCAGATATGCCGAGAGCAGGGCATTCCCGTGTTTGAGAAGAACTTCTCGCTTACCGACGTCTATGGCGCGGATGAGGCGTTCGTTACCGGAACCTTTGCTGGCGTCGTTCCAGCAACAGAAGTCGATGGCCGCGTCCTGACGCAGGGCAGGGGCCTCATGGTTGAGCGCTTGCAAGGGCACTACCGTGAACTGATCGACCGGGACGTTGCCGGATGACAGAGATCGTACGTTTGGCCCCTGAGGGCGAAAGCCCGATCAGGATCGCAATGTGGTCTGGTCCGCGGAATATCTCCACCGCAATGATGCGCAGCTTTGGTTCGCGGGCAGATTGCGCGGTTAGCGATGAGCCATTTTACGGCGCTTTCCTCAAAGCCTCGGGCGAACCGCATCCGATGGCGGCGGAGACAATCGCGGATATGGACTGCGATTGGGATAGCGTTCTCAAGACCCAATCAGGCGAAGCGCCGGGCGGTGCTCCAGTCTGGTATCAAAAGCATATGCCGCATCACATGATTGGCCCAATCGATATTCGCCACATGCCGGATCATCGCCACGCCTTCCTGATCCGCGCGCCTGAGCGAGTGGTTGCCAGCTACCGGGCCAAGAATGAGTTGCGCCGCGCGGAAATGCTCGGTTTCGCGCAATTGCGCGAATATTTCGATATCGAGGCGGATCGCACCGGCAGCGCGCCGGTAGTGGCCGATTCCGATGCAATCCTGTCCGACCCGGCGGGCATCCTATCGACGCTGTGCGAGCGGCTCGGCATTGCGCGGGATCCGGCGATGCTAAGTTGGGCCAAGGGGCCCTTGCCTGAAGACGGGGTGTGGGGCGCGCATTGGTATGACAAGGTCAACGCCTCAACGGGCTTCGGCCCCGCGCCGAAATCTTTTCCCGATCTGGAGGGCAAATATCGCGAAGTCGCCGATGCCTGCCGTGATGACTACGAATATCTCGCTCTTCACGCGTTGGTTGCAGTCTAACGCACTTTGATCGAAGTCTGTCGATTAGGGGCAATTCGATAATTGGCAATTCATGTTGCCTGTGTGAAGAGAGACGCCATGGCATTGGACCGTATCGCATTTGTCGCCGCCGCATTGCTTGTGGCTTTGGGTAGCCCGTCGGCACCATCTCCTGCTTTTGCGCAGCAATCGGGCGGCGAAGAGCTGTCTTTCGATGCCTATATGGAGCTGCTCAAGGCGCGCGCTCGAGCAGAAGGCGTCAGCGATGCGACAATACGGCGCATGACCACCAACCTTACGCCTAACGACCGAGTGATCCGGCTTGACCGCGGCCAACCGGGCCGCCCGACTGTGCGCGATTATCCAGCGATGGCTCCTTACATTGCCAAGCACGTAAACCCCACGCGCGTCGCTGGTGGCCGCCGGGTTTTCAGCGACAATCGAGCCACGCTTCGCCGGATTGAAAACGAGTACGGCGTGCCAGCGGAAATCATGGTCGCGATATTCGGACATGAAACCAGTTATGGCCGGATCCGCGGCAATTTCGATCTTTCGCGCAGTCTCGCAACGCTTGCATGGGAGGGGCGCCGCCGCGAACTTTTCTCGGGCGAATGGGTCGCGCTGATGAAGGTCGCGGACAAGGGCTATTCGCGCAGCCAGCTGGTTGGCAGCTATGCCGGCGCTTTCGGTAATCCGCAATTCCTGCCGTCTGTGTACCTTCGCCTGGCTGAGGATGGCGATGGCGATGGCCGCGCCAACATCTTCACCAATCGTTCTGACACATTTGCGTCGATTGCCAACTATTTCAAAGATGCGGGATGGCGCATTGGTCAACCTTGGGGTGTGAGGGCTCGCGTGCCTTCTGGCTTCAATGTTGATGCCTACAAGACGGAGCTTGTCGCCCCGGTCTGTCCCCGCGTTCACGAGCGCCACAGCCAGTGGAAAATGGTGCGTGAATGGCGCAAGCTTGGCGTTCAGCCGCAACGTCCGATGGCGGATGATACGCTCGCTTCATTGTTCCAGCCCGACGGGCCAGGGCGCCCGGCTTGGCTACTCACCAGCAATTACCGCGTAATCCTCGAATACAATTGCTCTAATTATTACGCAATGAGCGTGGGGCTGCTGGCTGACGAGATCGTGAACTAAGCGTTTAGCTCGCCTCGCCAAGCCGAATTGCACTGGTTATAGCCTCGCTGGTGAGCACTCATATTCGCATGATTGGAATGCGCCTGTTTGTGGCGACGTGTTTGGCGACGATGTCGGCCGCGGCAACCGCGATTGATAAGCTAGAATCCGGCATTCCCACCGATGCAGAAGCACCAATCGCGCTACTGGTCGATGTGTCGAGCGGGCAGGTGCTTCACGCGCGCGAGCCGGACCGGCGCTTCGTCCCGGCATCCATGACGAAGGCGATGACCACATTTCTTGCCTTTGAGCTGATGGCCGAAGGCGCTTTGCAGCCCAGTCAATTGATACCCGTGAGATTCGACACTTGGCAGGAATGGAGAGGGCGGGGCTCGACCATGTGGCTGCCCGCCGATGCACGGGTTCGGGTGAATGACTTGCTGCGCGGGATTACGACAGTCTCGGCCAATGATGCCTCTATAGTGCTGGCCGAGGGGCATTCCGGCTCTGTCGATGCATGGATTGATGCAATGAACGAAATGGCGGTTTCGATCGGCATGACCAACAGCTATTTCGGCACACCCAATGGCTGGCCGGATGAAGGCAAGACCTTTACTACAGCGCGTGATTTGGCGATGCTGGCCGATGCAATGATCGCGCGGCATCCGGTGAAATACACGAATTACGTCGGGCAATCCGAGTTCTCCTACAACGACATCACCCAGAACAATCGCGATCCGATGATCGGCCGCGTGCTGGGAGCAGACGGGATAAAGACAGGGTACACCAACGAATCCGGGTTTGGTTTTCTTGGCACGGCGAAGCGCAATGGGCGGCGGCTTGTAATGGTGATTGCAGGCGTGAGCAGCCAAAGAGAACGTGCGCGGCTCGCCCGAGACTATATCGAGTATGGCTTCTCCGCGTTTGATGCACAGCGGATATTCAACCAAGATGAAGCTGTTGGTAAGGCGCGGGTGCAGGGTGGATCGAGCCGCTCGGTGGAACTCGTGGCCGACCGTCCGATCTTCGTCAGCAAACCAGCGGGTACGAATGCCGAAGCGCGCATTTCCGTGATCTATGATGGGCCTTTACGCGCGCCAATCGCAGAGGGCGATCAAGTCGCCAGTTTGCAGATCGAGGTGGACGGAATGCCTCCGGCCAGTGTCCCCTTGCTTGCAAAACAGGCAGTCGATGAGGCCGATCTGTTCGAGCGATTGATCAACGGCTTTGCCGGGTGGTTTTCATGAACGGCGGTGCAGGGAAAGGCCGCTTCATCGCTTTTGAAGGCGGCGAGGGCGCGGGGAAGTCAACTCAGGCCAAGCTGCTAGCCAGTGCTTTGGAGGCGCGCGGCATTGAAGTGGTCCTGACCCGTGAACCGGGTGGCACGCCAGGCGCGGAAGCCATTCGTGCGCTGCTGCTCGACCCGCCCGTGGGAGATGATTGCGAAGGCTGGGGAGCCGAGGCCGAAGCACTTTTGTTCGCTGCCGCCCGATCAGACCATGTGGCGCGGGTTATCCGGCCAGCGGTTGAACGCGGTGCCTGGGTGATTTGCGACCGTTTTGTCGATTCGAGCCGGGCCTATCAGGGCGGGGCGGGGCATGTTGGCGATGAGAAAGTGCAGGCTCTGCACGCTATCGGTAGCGGGGGATTGCGCCCTGACCTCACGATCCTGGTCGAGGTGGATGAGGCCCGCATGCAGGATAGGCTGGCGGCGCGCGATGGCGATGCCAGCGATGCGATTGGCGGGCGCAGCCGCGACTATCATCGTGCGGTGGCGAGGGCATTCCGCGAGTTTGCACACGCGGATCCCGCTGGATTTGCAATTGTCGATGGGGGCGGATCACCCGAAGAGGTGCAGGCGAATGTGATCGCGGCGCTCGAACCCTTGTTGGACGCGCATAAATGAACTGGCCCAATCACGAAGGTCCGTGGCGTCAGTGGCGCGAGGCTTTGTCGAGCAGCCGTATGCATCATGGCTGGCTGCTTGCGGGTAAGAGCGGCCTG
>JBCBDF010000225.1:0-4201 GCA_038529875.1 Pseudomonadota bacterium
CGGTCAGTTTGAGCGTGCGGCGGGCCTGATCTTCAATGCGAGTGAGCCGCTCTTTTTCCTCAAGTGAATCGCCGAGCTTGCGAGTTAGGCCGATAATTGCCGCTTGGGGAGAGCGCATGTCGTGCGACAAGAACTCCAGCGTTTGTTGGCGTTCCTCCTCCGCACGGCGGATTCGGGTAATGTCGCGCAGGGTCAGGACTTCGCCTTCATCGCCCACGTCGAATTCTGCCTCAGCAACCAGGAAGACGC
The DNA here is from genome assembly GCA_038529875.1 of Pseudomonadota bacterium. Taxonomy (GTDB): domain Bacteria; phylum Pseudomonadota; class Alphaproteobacteria; order Sphingomonadales; family Sphingomonadaceae; genus Erythrobacter. The sequence goes on from JBCBDF010000225.1 coordinate 250, forward strand.
GCCCGCCGGGCATTGTGATTTCCTTGCCGCTGGCGCTCTTCGCCACATCCTTCGCTGCGAGCATCTGGTCGAAGTTCTTAGGGCTGTTTGTATCAGCATCTCCGAACAATTGATCGGCCTGGCTGTTTTGCATGACCAACTGGCCTGCCCCGTCAAAGACCAGCATCGGGTCCGGCGAAGCAGAGATGACCTTGCGCAGAAAGGAGAGGGTTTCCCGGGTTTCGCCAAGCAGCCCCTTTACCAGCGATACCTGCCGCGCGATCGTGTCAAATCCCTCTTCATCCTCAGTCGATTTGCGTTCCGCATAGCTGCGAAACTTCTCCGCTTCAGATTGCAGGAACCGGCTGACCGCGGCGAGGCGGCGCCATCCCCACAAAGGATAGATGATTACGATACCCAATATGGCCGCACTTACAGGCAGCCATTTACCAGCCACTATGATCATTCCCATAGAGCCAAGCAGCAATGCTGCGATCAAACCCACGGAGGTCCAAAGCGACCACCGCGGCGATAGCTTCCATAGGGCAATCGACAAAAGGGCGAGCACCAGCACCAGGATCAAGATCGCGATGCGGTCTGGTACTGCGGTTATCAGACGATCTTGGAGCAACGCGTCGAGGGTATTCGCCTGAACTTCTACGCCAGGTATGATTTGGCCCGTGCCCGACGCAACTGCATACCGATCGCCTAACCCCTGCGCCGTTGCCCCAACCAGCACGATTTTGCCGGTTATGAACTCGGGCAGGACTTGCTGTGAGAGCACTTCCGATGCCGATATGGACCGAAAGCTTCCGGCTTTTTGCATCGGCACAACCGGATTGTCAGGCCAGGTCTCAGCAGCTGACGACACCGGCGCAGCCAGATTTTTTGTAACCGCTGCCAGATGCGGGAAATCCCCGCTTTCCAGCTCAATGGCCAGCTGAATTTGGCGGACGACCCCATCTGGGTCTGGGCCTACGGCGACATGCCCAATACCGGACGCACCCGCGGCAAATTCGTCGAGCGGGTATGCCGGTATCACGCCGTTTATTTGGCCTGGTTGCTGAACAAATGTGTGGGGCAGCACGACGTTACCTGCTTGCGCTATAGCATCGGCAAGCTGCGCGTCCCCTTCTCCCTCGCTTGGCTCCAGGAACAGGATATCCATCACGATCAGTTCAGGGTTCATCGCGGAAAGGGCGGTGACTAGATCGGCATGGCGAGCCCGATCCCAAGGCCAGGTCTCGATTTCGTCCAGCGTGCGATCGTCGATTTCGACAATCACGATTGATTCATCCGGGGGCGCGAGGGTCGCTTGCGCTGCGAAGTCCAGCAGGCTGGCGTCAATCCGTTGGATGAAGGATTGCTGGAACGATGCCACGGCGATCAGCGTGGTGACGATGAACAGCAATGCCCATTCGCCCAGCAGACGCCAATTCGTCGATTTTACAGCCCCCGCCATAATCGATACCGGGCCGGGCTATTCGCTCACCGAAATCTCTTGAGTCGGGGCCCATACTTTGATGATCTCGTTTTCTTCGACCAGGAATGTCGCGACACGCCAGCGATATTTTCCAGGTCCCAAATTGCTTATATAAATCGCGGTCTCTTCCATCGCGACTTCATCGACCAGCAGTTTGCCAGGCTCTTTCTCGTCCCAGAGCTGGAACGCGTTATACGAATTGCCTTCCCCTTCTTTTCGCCAGGCAAATTTGAAGGCATCGCCGAAGGGGTCGGCACCGGCGGCCGCACCGATCCGCTTGCGGCGGAAGCTGTGCACTTCGGAAGTGCCCTCCAGCCCGCTTTGCGCAATTCCGCGCGACCTTACGAAATAACGTCCATCGGCGAGTTCGGAGAATTGTGCCGCTGGCGCATCCTGCACGGTCTCCTCGATCAACTCGACGAAGCCCGCGTCCTTGCTGATCTGGGTGCGATAGCCAACGGCATCGGACATTGGCTCGATCGCGAAATCGATACTGGCCTTGGTCTGGATCTTGCCAGGCTCGATCAGGGCCGGAGGCGCGAGCAACGGCTCTGGATCGGATGGCTCCTGTCCCATCACCGCAACGCCGAAGCTTTCACCGGCGATTTTGCTGACTTCGCTGGCGGTAACCGAAACTTCGCCTTCGACGACCTCGGTCAGGCTTCGTCCCTCAGCTTCATCGAATGCCACCCGGAATTGCGTTCCACGCACGGCGGTGACCGCACTTGGCGTACCAATGCGGAATTTCTCATCCTTGTTGAGCTTTGGTGCCACCACTTCGCCGCGCCCGCCCAGGATCTTGAACTGGATGTCGATTGCATCGTTGATCAGATAGCGGCGCGCGTCGATAATCCGCACGCGTGAATTGGTCGGGATAGTGACGCGCGATGAGCGAGTGCCCGCGATTGATATGAAGCCGTTTGCGCCCGTGCTGATTTCAGTGCCTTCGGCGACTTTCAAACCGACTTCTGGGGTGCGGGCGCGCCCACCCACTCTCACGCTGACCTGGCCCGACAGCGCCTGGATCGACAAGTCCACTGGCTCATACCTCAAGATCTCGCGAGGGATGCGAATGACCTGCCCGATCTGCAACCGACGTGGATTTCTGATCCGGTTAATCTGCCGCACGCGTGCGGTGGCTCTGGGATTGAGCAAATAGTCCTCTGTGAGTTTGTAAAGCGTATCGCCCCTGCTGATCACATAGCTGACTTCGCCCTCTGGTGCGGCGGCAACCGGGCCGCTCGACAGACCGAATGCCGCAGACGCGAGGATAGCAAATTTGGTGAACCTACGCATTTCAAACCTTTCCCTGATCGCGTGCTCATACGCGCAATACGGCATTCGTCACAAGGCGAAGGGCCTGCGGAAACATAATTTTACGTCTGCGCCCGGCGATGATTCCGCGCCAATAAGGTGCGCCTGGCCAACACGGTGTATGTGTCTGGCGGGTGGATTGGGTTCGACCAACATAAGGGCCGGGAGCTAATGTTCTCGGCCAAGGTGCTCCAACTATCCCGGCCTCTTGCTGCTGGCACAAAAGCTGCTAGCCTTTGCTGCATTGCAACAGGGGAATTGGATTGAAACTGCCTGCTTTCGCTCTCGCCTCCGCGCTTCTCGCCGCTGCTGCAGCGGCAAATGCGCAGACCGTCATCCTCACTGCCGATGCGATGGTTGATGTCGAAAGCGGGCGATTGGTCAGCGATCCGGTGATCACCATTGTCGATGGTGAAATCACAGCGGTTGCGACGGGGCAGACGCCTGAGGTTGAAGACGCGCAAACGGTCGATCTCGACGGCATGACCATCATGCCCGGCCTGATTGACATGCATGTGCACCTGACCAGTGCTTCCGATGTTCACGGCTATCGCAGGCTGGCGATCTCGCATGAACGCGCGGCGATCACCGGTGTGGTCAATGCCAATAAGACACTGATGGCGGGCTTCACGACGGTGCGGAACGTCGGCGCGCCCAGCTTTGGCGATGTGGCCCTGCGCGATGCGATTGCGGAGGGCGATATTCCGGGGCCACGCATGTTCGTCTCTGGTCCTCCCATCGGGATCACTGGCGGGCATTGCTCGGACAACAATTTGCTCCCGCCAGAATATGAGGCGACTGGCGAAGGCGTAGCCGATGGTCCGTGGGCCGCACGCTCCAAGGTCCGCAAGAATCGCAAGTTCGGGGCTGACTTGATCAAGACCTGCTCGACCGGTGGGGTCTTGTCGAAAGGGACAAAGGTTGGCGCACCGCAATATACGGTCGAAGAGCTGACCGCGCTGGTGGAGGAAGCGCACAGCCACGGGATGAAGGTTGCCAGCCACGCGCATGGGACCGAAGGCATCGTCAACGCGCTCAAGGCGGGGGTCGATACGATCGAACACGCAAGCTTCATCGATGATGAAGGCATCCGCCTTGCGAAGGAAAACGGAGCCTATTTGTCGATGGATATCTACGTCACCGAATTTATCCTGGGCGAGGGTGAGGCTGCGGGCA
>JBCBDF010000226.1:0-4200 GCA_038529875.1 Pseudomonadota bacterium
TGGGGCATTGAAGACCTCGACCGCATTTACCGGCTCGACGATCTGGCGAAGGGCGACTGCATCTTCGCCGCCACCGGGGTGACGGCTGGCTCGCTGCTCGATGGGGTGAAGCGTCGCCGCACGCTGACTGGCGAGACCGTGATGACGACCGATAGCGTGGTGATGCGCGCCAGCTCTGGCACTGTTAGGTGGGTCAAGGGCGAGCATAAGATTGGGTAGTGTGCGCGAGCGACGGCTCCCGACACATTTGCGGACACCTACACTTAACCAGCCGTCACCCCGGATCAAGTCGGGGGCGACGATAAACGAAACGGTATCTTCACACCCAAACCCAGCGCAGAGCAATACCACCCTCCCTAGCGTGAGTTGCGGACAACGCCGTCTTCCCTCTGTTGCGTTTCCATGACTCTCGGCTAGGTCGTGCGGCATCTGCTGCACCCGAGGATTCGCATCCATGAAAATCATGTCCGGCAATTCGAACCTGCCACTCGCCCGCGCGATTGCCGCCTATCTCGAAATCCCGCTGACCGATGCCAGCGTCCGGCGTTTTGCCGACGAGGAAATCTTCGTCGAAATCCATGAAAATGTGCGCGGTGAGGATGTGTTTATCGTCCAGCCGACCAGCTTCCCGGCGAACGACAATTTGATGGAGCTGCTGATCTGCATCGATGCGCTCAAGCGCGCCTCGGCCAAGCGGATCACGGCGGTGGTGCCCTATTTCGGCTACGCCCGGCAGGACCGGAAGCCCGGCCCGCGCACGCCGATCTCTGCCAAGCTGGTGGCAAACCTCGTTACCGAGGCGGGTGCCGACCGTGTGCTGGCGGTCGATCTGCACGCAGGGCAGATCCAGGGTTTCTTCGATATTCCGACCGACAACCTTTATGCGGCCCCCGTCATGGCCGCCGATATTCAGGCGCGATACGGCGATCAGGATTTGGTGGTGGTCAGCCCCGATGTCGGCGGCGTGGTCCGCGCAAGGGCGCTGGCCAAGCGGCTCGACAATGCCCCGCTCGCCATCGTCGATAAACGCCGCGACCGCCCCGGAGAGAGCGAAGTGATGAACATCATCGGCGACGTCTCGGGTCGCCACTGCATCATGATTGACGACATTGTCGATTCTGGCGGAACGCTGTGCAATGCGGCTGAGGCTTTGCTCGAAAACGGTGCGAAGAGCGTCGCGGCCTATATCACCCACGGCGTGCTATCAGGCGGCGCGGTGGCGCGGGTCGATGGCTCGAAACTGACCGAATTGGTGATCACGGATTCGATCCTGCCGACCGAGGCGTGCAACAATTCCGAGCGCATTCGGGTGCTCACCATGGCGCCGCTGGTGGGCGAAGCGATCCGCCGGATTGCGGATGAGAGCAGCGTCAGCAGTCTTTTCGATTGATTTTGATTTCCGCACGCCATCCGGCCCGGGATTTTATCGGACCTTGACCACCCGCACCCTCCACCCTTCCGCCCGGAATATTTTCGGATACTATCCGGGTGGAAGGGTGGAGGGCGAGGGAGGCAAGGGCATCCAAAACAAGACTGCTTTACCCAAAAACGAAATCCGCGAGCTGCTGATCGGGGCGGCGCGGGCAAGGAACTCGCTCAGCTACAGCCAAACGCTCATGGCTCTCGGCCATCGCTTTACCCGTCCATTGATGCGGCAATTGTGCAAAGTGCTCGATGCGATCGACGAGGATGGCAGGGCGGTGGGTGAACCGGGCCTTGCGGTGCTGGTTGTGCGCGAGAGCGATGGCATGCCGGGGCAAGGATGGTTTGTATCGCGCTCGGGCGAGAGCGATGATTTCCCGACAGACTGGGGCAAAGACGGGTGCGGCCCCAAAGCGCGCGCTTATGTCAAAGCGCTGCAAACGCAGGCGTTTGAATATTGGAGCGAGCGTTAGACCCACCTGGCGAACCTTAGCTGCCCCGGCCCGGAACACGCCGAGCCGCGCTCAGCCTTTACTTCGCTCTCCAGGGATGGGGTTCGGTGGCCAGGCTGCGACCAAGCACCTCCATCCGCCGCGATTGTCGCGCTTCGAGCGTCAGTGTCATGAATGGTTGCGGGGTGCTGGCGAACTGGCGCGGGGTCACTCCGAAAAAGGTCCTGAATTCGCGGATCATGTGCGATTGATCGAAGAATTTGAGCGCTGCTTCTTCGGCTTCCTTGTCATCCGCAACCCCACACAGGTGAGCCGCAATATCGAGCGCCCGCGCCCGGCGTAGCACCTGAGTAGCGGTCTGACCGTAGGCTTGCTTGATTTTGCGTTCGAGTCGTCGCCGTGGGATCGCATGTTCGGCTGCGAAATCGGCGATGTCGAGATTGGGATCGGCGAAGACGTCTTTGTCGAATTCTTCGATGATTGGATCGGGTTTTTTCCCGCCCGAAAGCTCGACAAGTTGCCGAACCAGTTTTTCGGCAACCTCCAGCCAGCGCTCGACCGGAGCCTCTGGATCGAACCATTCGAGCAAACGCTCGCTGCTGCCCCATTCCTGGTTTCCGTAGATGTGATCGTACAGGATGATCCGGTCGAGCGTGTCGGCAACGGCTGGCCCCTTGAGCGCGGTCATCGCACCGGGTTTGAGCGCGACTCCCACCGTCGCGAAACTGCCTTTCACGCTGACAGCCATGCGTTTGGTTTGCGGGCCGAACAGCAATGCCGATGGCCCATAGCGTCCGTCACCATCTCGCGTTTTAGCAGTCCACTCACCGGAAAACAGCACGCGCATCACCGGCGTATCGGAAATCAGGCCGCACTCCATAGTGTGGCCGGGCGCCATCTCGACCTGCGTGGCATAGACACGTGCGACCCAAGGAGCGAGATCGGCTGCCGGGGCGCGATTGTTTGAGAGCGGCTCGCCATTGTGCGTATGGCCCAGGGCCGAGCGCAAGTCAGGGGGCGTAGATCCCGCAAGCTCGCGCTCCTTGTACCTCAAATGCATGTGTGATTTCGCCCCCGAATTCGTCGCCGCTTACCCCTGTGGCATGAAATACGTAATGTAATACAATAACAAAGCATAGCCAAGATTGGTCATTGTTACAATCTGAGACACGGAACACAGCACCGCGCCGTTGCGCTATTGGGGCTTGCGTTGCGCGGCGCGCTGGTCGAACGGTGGCGCAGACCGAGCCAATCCCTCTGACAAAGAATCGTTTCGCGCAGATGAAACCATCCGATCTTATCCTCGCCCAGCGCTTGGCCGATGCCGCCGGTGTCGCCATCCGTCCGCTGTTTCGCGGCGATTGGTCGCAGGAGCGCAAGGCTGACGCTTCGCCCGTGACGGAGGCCGACCGCGCGGCGGAGGCGGCGATGCGCGCGATTATCGAGGCGGAGTTTCCCGAAGACGGGATCATCGGCGAGGAATATGGCACCCGCAATGAGGGCGCAGGGCGGCAATGGGTGCTCGATCCGATCGACGGCACGATCAGCTTCATGGCTGGTCGCCCAATCTTCGGCACTTTGATCGCGCTGGTGCAGGATGGCTGGCCGGTGCTGGGTGTGATCGATCAACCGATTGCGGGGGAGCGCTGGATCGGGCGTATCGGTGAAGGCACGACTTTCAATGGCAAGCCGGTCAAGACGCGCAGCTGCAAGGAGCTGTCGGAGGCGACCGTCGCCTCATCCGGCCCGCAATATTTCACGGATCACGCAGGCGCGGCGTTTATGTCTCTGGCGGCGCAAACTTCGCAAATCGTGTCATGGGGCGGGGATTGCTACAATTACGGCCTGCTCGCGAGCGGGCATCTGGACATCGTGTGCGAGGCGGGGCTGAAGCTGCACGATTACGCCGCGCTCGTGCCCGTGGTCGAAGGGGCTGGCGGGATGATGAGCGACTGGCAGGGCAACCCGCTAGACGCGAATTCAGACGGCACCGTGCTGGCGCTGGGCGAACCCGCGCGGCTGGAAGAAGCATTGGAAGCGATGGGGTGAGGGTTTTTTGATCTGAACCACGCTGGCCCGCGCTTCCTCTTCGTCATTGCGAGGAGCGGTAGCGACGAGGCAACCCAGTGCGTTCCTTCTCTCTCGTCACCCTGAACTTGGTTCAGGGCCTTTCAATTCGTCACCCCGGGCTTGACCCGGGGTCCATCCCCGGCGCTGACATTGGCTAAGGGATTGGCGATGGATGTTACACTGAATTCAGCATGACGAGTTAGGACCGGCGGTGCTGAATTGACCGCCCATACACCAATGACGAAACGGTAAGGTT
>JBCBDF010000227.1:0-4182 GCA_038529875.1 Pseudomonadota bacterium
CAATGGCAATGATAGGGATCGCCCAATTCCAGCGTCCGCATCGGCATTCCGTGAAACGACAGCAGCAGCACCTCGGGTTTGAACGACAGTACATCTACCTGGCGGGTAAGATCGCTTGCCAGCGCGTCGAGATAGGCGGGATTGTCGTGATAAGGCGGCAGGAAGCGCAAGGCCGGCTGCCAGCGCATCTCGCCCATGATCCGCGCAACTTCGTCAAATACGGTCGCAGTCGTCGCGGCGCAATATTGCGGGTAGAGCGGCGCGATCAGGATCCGGTCGCAGCCTGCTTCGGTCAGCTTGGTCAGCTGCTCCTCAATCGATGGCGAGCCATATCGCATCGCGTATTCGACAACGACGTTTTCGCCAACCTTGGCGGCCATCGCCTCAGCCTGGCGAGCAGTGATGTCGGCCAGTGGAGAGCCGTTTTCGGTCCAGACCTTGGAATAGGCCTCTGCGCTTTTCTTGGGCCGGGTGTTGAGGATCACGCCGCGCAGCAAAGGCTGCCACAACAGCGCGGGGATCTCGATCACGCGGCGGTCAGACAGAAACTGCTTGAGATACGTCTTCACCGCGCCGGCCGTTGGCGCTTCTGGTGTCCCAAGGTTGATCAGCAATACGCCGATCGAGCCACTCGCCACCTGTGGGTGGTCGTTGGGAAGAAGCTGTTTTTGCCAGGTCACAGGGACCAAACGCGCGAAAGAGGAAAAGTGCCCATCATATGCCGCCTGAAAGTAGGGGTAGACGGCGCAGTCTCAAGCCTGTGGCCGAAAAGAGTGCGTTGGCGATTGCGGGTGCGGCCACAACCGCGCCCAGTTCGCCGGGGTCGGCAGGCGCAGCTTCGCTAGCAATAAATTCAATCTCGATCTCGGGGCAATCGGCCAGCGTTGGCAGGCCTAATGCGTCCATGTCGAGCGCAGTAGGCAGGCCAGCGCGATATCGCACAGCATTGCCTAGCGCGAGGCTGAGCCCAAAGATCAGTCCGCCTTCGATTTGCTGGCGCGCAATGTCGAGATTGATGATCCGCCCGATATCTACCGCTGCCGACAGCCGGTTAACGCGCACGCCGCCTTCGCTCTGCCGGGCGGTGGCGATGCATGCAATCCGCCCGCCGCTGGCTGCATCTCCGATACGGTGGCAGGCCAGGCCCTGGCCGCTCTGGCCACCACCGCCGCCCCATTCGGCCAATTGCGCCGCACGCTGGAGACAGGCGACCAAGCGCACGTCATCGCCCAGCATCGCAATCCGGTAAGACAGAGGCTCGCGCGAATTGTCAGCAGCAATCTCGTCAATCAAGCTTTCGGCGGCAAAGGCGGTGTAGCTATGCGAGTTACCGCGCATCCGCCCGGTCGGAAGGCCGATCTCAACCGGAATATGGTCCACCACAACGCTGGGAATGACATAGGGTGGCACCGCCCCTTCGCACGCCATCGCATCCTTAGCGCCGACGCTTTCACGCACGGCAGCGGACGTCGTAAAATTGTCGAACAGGCGTTTGCCGAATTCGATATTCGTGGGCGGACAAGCGATGCGGCTGCGCAAGGCCTCTATTCGCCCCTCACCATCGGTTGAAAGCTGCGCGCCGAGCAGCAGGTAAGCGGGGGTGCGCGGGCGCGACCCGACAATTTCCTCGCGCCGCGACCAGGTGAGCTGGACCGGGCGGCCATGGCTTTCGGCAAACTCGCGTGCGATCAGCGCCGCCTCAATCGCGTGATCGTGTTCCAAACGCCGATCAAAGCTGCCCCCGGCAGACATCGGATAAAGCACCACATTTTCTGGCGCGATATCGATGGCCCGCGCGGCGGCTATCCGGGCGCGTTCGGGTGCTTGAGCCGCCATCCACAGTTCCAGCGTGCCACCTTCGAACCGTGCGGTCGCACAGGCCGTTTCTACCGGGGCCGGAATGGCGGCTTCGACTTCGTACCGGCGAGCAAAATCAACCCGCGTCATACCCTCCTCGCCCGTGCCAGTTTCGGCGATGCGGAAGGACTCGCCACTATCGACCATTGTGTCGAGCCGCGCGGAAATCGTGTCGCTATCAACCGGGAATTCGGTGGTGAATTGCGGTCTCAGCGCGGATAGCGCCCGCTCGGCCTGCCACCAATTGCTGGCAATCGCCGCGATCCAACGCTTTCCCTTGACCACGCTGATTGCGCCGCGCGGGCGGCCTTGCTCAAAGTCGGAGAGGACGGAATTGTCAACCGGGCCATGGCGGATTGCGGCATAGGCCATGCCGGGCAGGCGCACATCACCCGCGAACTGATAGGTGCCATCAACTTTGGAAGGCATGTCGATCCGTGGGAAGGCCGATGGCGCGTCCCCTTCTCCTGGCTGGGGGCGCTCACCTGGCGCATCGGGCAGCAGGGGCGGTGGATCAGGCGCGTCTTGCGTAGCCGCCTCGGCAGCGAGTTGGCCAAAGGTAAAACGATCATTGCCATACCGCACAAAGCCGTTCTCGACCTCGCATTGTTCCCATTCCACGCCCCACCGCGCAGCACCCGCTTGGGCAAGCATTGCGCGAGCAGACGCGGCGGCATATCGGCACGGTTCCTCGAACGCAGCGATCGAAGTGCCGTCTGCGGTTGCGGAAAAGCGGCTGTCGCGGGCAAATTTCGCCGCGAGAAATTCGTCGCTCGCCTCAGATATGCCTTGGCCAAAACCATCCCACAACGCCGACCATTTGCGGACCAAGGGAATGTTGGCATAGGCCCCGCTGACAGGCGCTGGCTCGACCGCGATCTGGCGCCAGTCTGCACCCAGTTCCTGCGCGACAATCTGCGGCAGAAGCGTAGTTACCCCTTGCCCCATTTCGAGTTGAGGTACGGCCACGGTTACCACGCCGTCTTCGGCGATCTTCAGCCATGCATCGAATATATGCTCGCCTTTGCGGGCGACCAAGGGGTTGGGGAATTTGCGCGGGAACAGCCACCAAGCGACTAGCAAGCCGCCGCCCGCTGCTGCGCCGGTCAGCAATCCGCGCCGGGTGATGGCAGCCGAAACCGCCATTATTCAGCCAGCCTCGCTTTCGAGCCAAGTTGCAACCCGCTTTGCAATCGTTCGGAAGGCCGCGCCATCTTCGCTATCGCCAGCCGACACGGGCTTACCCGCATCGCCAGCCTCGCGGATCGGTAGGCTCAACGGAATGCGCCCGAGGAAAGGAATGTCGAGCCGGTCGGCCAGCTGTTCAAACCCGCCTTTGCCGAACGGATCGCTGATCTCGCCGCAATGCGGACAGGCATAGCCCGCCATATTCTCGACCAGGCCGATTATCGGCACCTTGCCCGTTTCGAACAATTGCCCGGCGCGTGCCGCATCGATCAGCGCGAGATCTTGTGGGGTGGAAACCAGCACTGCGCCATCGGGTTTGTGCTTTTGCAGCATCGTTATCTGAACATCGCCAGTGCCCGGCGGCAGGTCGATCAGCAGCAATTCGGTATCACCCCAATCGCCCTCAATCAGCTGGGTCAGCGCGCCGCCGACCATCGGTCCGCGCCACGCGAGCGCCTGAGCTGGCTTCGCCAGATTGCCCATCGAGAGCATTTTTACACCGTGTGGGCTTTCAAGTGGGATCAGCTTGTCGTCTTCGGCGACCGGCCTTTTGCCCTCAGTGGAGAGCAATTTGGGCTGCGATGGGCCATAGATGTCGGCATCGATCACGCCGACCTTGTGCCCCATTTTCGCCAATGCGACCGCGAGATTGGTGGTGACGGTCGATTTGCCGACCCCGCCCTTGCCAGAGCCGACCGCGATAATCCGCCGCTTCACCCGTTCGCCCATTAAAGCAACGCGGACCTCGTCCACGCTGTCTAGCGGTTCCAACGCCTTTTCGATCTGCGCCTCGGCCTCGCTACGCTGGCTGGCAGAAAGTCCCGACGCCTCGACCACCACAACCGCGCGCCCGGCGACCATGCGCGCCGATGTGACCCGCGCTGCGATTTCTTCGCCCGCATCCGCACGCAGCGCCGCCATAAGGCGTTGCTCATCTTCCGGAACATTTTTTGCCTCAACCATTGCGAGAGGCCTCTAGCATCAAAATCGCCTGCGTAATCCTTGTTTTTCGGTAGGCCCTGTTTTTCGCGGGAGCGCACCCTATAAAAGACATATGAGAATTTTTGATGGTTTGAGAGAACGTTTCGGATGCGCTCGCGTTTTGCCCTGAAATAGAGCGCGAGCCGAAACGTTCTC
>JBCBDF010000228.1:0-4168 GCA_038529875.1 Pseudomonadota bacterium
GCCGTGGAACAGGGTGCGGACTGGATCGCGCTGTCATTCGTCCAAAGGCCAGACGATTTGGCCGAGGCGCGCAAGCTGATCGGATCGCACGGGAAATTGGGCACGGCGCTGTGCGCAAAGATCGAAAAGCCGATGGCGGTGCACCGCCTCGACGAGATCATCGAAATGTCCGACGGGATAATGGTTGCGCGCGGCGATCTGGGCGTGGAGCTGGAACCGTTCGAGGTTCCGCCGCTGCAAAAGAAGATCGTCAATGCCGCTCGCGGAGCAGGCAAGCCGGTGATCGTGGCCACGCAAATGCTCGAAAGCATGATTGAGAGCCCCACGCCGACCCGCGCGGAAGTCTCCGATGTGGCCAATGCGGTTTATGACGGGGCGGATGCGGTGATGCTCTCTGCCGAAAGCGCAGCGGGTGACTGGCCAGAGGAATCGGTCCTTATGATGGACCAGATCGCGGGACAGGTCGAAAACGATGAGGCCTATCTTGACCGCGTGCGTTTCCTCGAGACGCCGCCCGATGCGACGACCGCCGATGCGCTGAGCCATGCCTGCATGACCATTGCCGACACCGTACCGATCAGCGCGATCACCGTGTTCACTTCCTCGGGTTCGACCGCACGCCGCGTTGCTCGCGAGCGCCCAGACACGCCGATGATGGTGCTGACCCCTTCCATGCACACTGCACGCCGCGTGGCGCTGTTATGGGGCGCGCACGCGGTCGCGACCAAGGATATCGGCAGTTTCGAAGAAATGATCGCCAAGGGTAAGCGAATGGCGCTGCGTCATGGCTTTGGTGAAGCGGGCAGTCGGCTGATTGCGCTGGCCGGTGTTCCGTTCGGCACTCCCGGCTCAACCAACCTGCTGCATGTCGTGACGCTAAGCGGTGACGAGCTGGACAAGCATGAGGGTTAACCCGAAGCCTTTTCCAACCTCGCCCGCGCCTCATCCTCACCGATCAGCGGCAACAACTCGCCCATATCCGGGCCGTGGCTCATGCCCGTAAGCGCCTGACGCAACGGGAGGAACAGGGCCTTGCCCTTGCGACCTGTCTTTTCCTTGAGCGCGGAAGTAAGCGCGGCCCAGGGATCATCGCCCCAAGCCAGGGTTTGAGCTGCATGGGCGAGATACTCTTCGTCCTCATTCGAAAACTCAGGCTGTTCGATTGGCCCAGTCACAAGACGCCACCACTCACCGACTTCACCAACCGTCGAGATGTTGGGTTGGACAGCATGCCAGCCTGCCTCATCCATTCCTTCCGGCAGACGCGCAGCAACATCGGCGTAACCCAGCTGATGGACAATTGCGGTATTGATCCGCTCAAGGTCGGCATCATCGAACTTGGCCGGCGCGCGGCCAAAGGTCGAAAGATCGAAGGTTTCGAGCAATGCACCACGGTTCGCAATCGGCTCCACCGGCAGTGAAGTACCCAACCGCGCCAGCAATGCGATGATGGCTTCCGGTTCGATACCGCGTTCGCGAAATGCATCGCATCCGAGCGAACCGAGGCGCTTGGACAACTTGCCTTCGCGACCGACCAATAGGGCTTCATGCGCGAAATCCGGGAGCATTTTTGCTGCATTCGATGCTGCAGCAAAATCTGCAGCATAAAGCGCGGTAAACATCTGAATTTGAACGGCAGTGTTAGAAACGTGGTCTTCACCGCGCAGCACCTGCGTTACGCCCATTTCGATATCATCGACCGTGCTGGGCAGCATGTACAACCACGAACCATCGGCGCGGCGAATTACGGGGTCTGAGAGCTGTGCGGCATCAAATTTCTGCATCCCGCGAACGCCGTCTTCCCACTCAATCGGCTCGTTATGGTCGAGCTTGAAGCGCCAATGCGGTTGGATGCCTTCTGCTTCCTTCGCCGCGCGATCCTGTTCGGTGAGTTCCAGCGCGCCGCGATCGTAGATCGGTGGCAGGCCGCGCCCAAGCAACACCTTGCGCTTGAGTTCCAATTCTTGGCTAGTTTCGTAGGCCGGGTAGATTCGCCCCGCCGCTCGCAGCACTTCGAACGCCGCATCGTACCGCTCCAGCCTTAGCGACTGACGCTCTTCCAGGTCAGGCGCGATCCGAAGCCATTCCAGGTCCTCGCGGATAGCTTCGACATATTCCTCTTTGGACCGTGCCGCATCGGTATCATCGATGCGCAGCAGGAATTTGCCTCCGCTCTTTTGCGCGAGCATCCAATTATGGAGCGCAGTGCGAATATTGCCGACATGAAGACGGCCCGTCGGGGCGGGCGCAAAACGGGTTGTGGTCATGAGGCTAGCGGTAGCCAGCACGCCGCCCATCGGCAAGCATTGTCAGCAGGCAACGCAGCACTAGCCGTGAGATTCGGCAACGACGAGTTCTATCGCATGGTCCCAGAGCTTCACGACGCGTGCGGGCCGGATCAAACCAGCCAACAAATTCTCGAATTCTCGTCTCCTCCGGTCGCACGCATGTTCCACCATGGCAGCGATTGTGGCCTCGTCATGCGTCATGGCCCGGCAGCAGAAGCGTGAGATTTGGATATCCTCTGGCCAGAAGCGGGCAATGGCAGATGCCAGACCGAGAGACGCGCTGGCCGCAGTCACGCTGCCCAGACGCACCGACAGTTCCGCGACTGGATCAAGCCGCGCATGTTCGTGAACGGCGATCAATCGGAGGGAGTAGATGAAACGCACCGCGATTGGTCCCACGCATTCGATCCTTGCAGGCTCCGCGAGCCGCGCGATCACATCGACTGATTGATCCGCCTTTCTCGAGTACAGCGGAATTGGGCGACGGCTTTCCATAGGACCTCGACAATGCAGCCTAGCGACTCGCTAGATCACTGCACTACCTTTATCGCGAATGCTTCGCAATAGCGTTATAGGGTCATTTGGGCTTAATCACGAAATTGTGCTCGATATAGAGGAACACCTCGGTCTGGCTAGCTTGCTTGAAATAGAGGTCTGAATCGAGGCCACGAATTTCGATCCCGTAATCACTGCCGAACATCGCAGCATAGCGTTTGGATTCGTCGGCAATCGCCCTAACTACGGCGCCGCGATACTGGTCAGGATCATCAATTGCGAGGTCCGTGCCGCCTGTTTCGATGTATGATCGGCCCGTTGTGGGCACACTCTTGCGGAAACCCTCTATGGTCTCATCAACCTGGTCCTGGCCTTTAAACCTGCCCCCGACGGGAAGCCGCGCATAGAGCTTCACACGCGTCGTATCAGGGCGGTTCCCGCGACCATAGGTCAACAGATCGCCCATAGTAGTAAGGTTCAGAGGCGAGAGCTTATACTCGCCGGCGACCAGCGAGATGCCCTGGCTCTGCGCTCTCTCGATTGTAGCACGAAGCATGGCGGTCACTTCATCTCTGCGCACTGTTGCATCGCGCGAATCCGAATTCACAAAGATCGGTTTGACGAAATAGTCAGCTGTGCGCGTCAGCCCGATTGCCGATTGCTCATCGTCATAAAATTCATCGTAGTCTGAACGCTCGATCCGCGATCCAGTGACCACTACTGTGTCCTGCGCCATCGCCATGGTGGGAGCAAACAACCCCGCAACCAGCGCCAAACCCATAATCTGTTTCATATCAGCCCCTCCCCTTTTCGAAGGCGCAAGCTACCACGCCCACGTGTTGCGACAAGCTGAACTACTGCAAAGAAAGACCCCGCCGGAGCACGATGGCTCCAGCGGGGTCTTTTTCTGGCTGCGAGAGCAACCTGAGCGTTAGAACTTATTCAGCCGCGTCGCCTTCCGGGGCAGGAGCAGCGGCGCCGCCCATGGCGGCTTTCATCGCTTCTTCGCTCGATACCGGATCAGCAGCAGGTTCAGCTTCGGTCGCACCAGCAGCAGCGAGTGCCTCTTGCTGCTTCTTCCACTGCGCTTTCAGCGCGGCATCACGGCTCGATGCGGTGACCCGCATGCGGTTCATACCTGCACCTGTACCAGCTGGGATCAAACGACCCACGATCACGTTCTCTTTAAGACCGATCAGCGTGTCCTTCTTACCTTCAACCGACGCCTGCGTGAGCACGCGCGTGGTTTCCTGGAACGATGCGGCCGAGATAAATGAACGGGTTTGCAGCGACGCCTTGGTGATCCCAAGCAGGATCGGCGTGCCGGTCGCAGGCTTCTTGCCCTTGCCCAGCTTGCTGTTGAACTCGTTCATTTCCTCATAGTC
>JBCBDF010000229.1:0-4155 GCA_038529875.1 Pseudomonadota bacterium
GACGTTCAAGCATGGAAGGAAGATCGCGCTTGCTAGCTTGCTTGGGCGTTTGCTGGCTGCGCGAATTCCCGATCCTGTGCACGGTGACGCAGCACCACTGCTGATCCCTGTTCCGCTGCATCGCTGGCGCTTGTGGCAGCGCGGTTTCAACCAGTCGGGGCTTATCGCGCAGGAGCTGGCAAAGCGCGAAAAGGGTAATCTGCTGATTGATGGATTGGTGCGGCGCAAGCGGACGCCCAGTCTGGGGGGACTCGGGGCCAAGGCCAGGCGCAAGACTTTATCCGGCGCGATCGCCATCAAACCCGCGGCAGCGGAGCGAATCAGTGGGCGCGATATTGTGTTGGTTGATGACGTCTTAACCAGCGGCGCGACCAGCGATGCGTGTGTCAGCGTGCTACTGCGTGGAGGGGCACGATCGGTCACCATCGCTTGCTTTGCTCGCGTGATCGAAGGTGATTTCGAGCAGTCCCTTTCGCGCATTGATGCGGCAAGCCAGGTGGAGAACACGCTAGCCAGCAGATAACAAAGGTGACCGTTATGTGACTGAAAACACAACGCCCGAGGTCATTACGACCCCGGGCGCCACGTGACGAAAAAATTCGGACCCGCTCTTAAAGAGCTCAGACGGCCACCCCCTAACTTGGCCACCAGGGTCCAATCCCTCATCGTTCGAACCGTTCATGCCAACACCCCGCGGTCGGCAATCTGCGGTTACCCCCTGAACCTGGCACTCTTGAGATGCCGTTGTTCGGTGAGCGAGCCCGCGAGGCCCGCTGACCAGACTTGTCTCATTGGAATATGAAATTCGAAAGGTTGAAACCGCGCAAGTGTGGATTTTGACGAGACTCTGTGGTTATCGTGCAACAAGCTGTCGCAACAGCGCCCCCACTCACCGAAGGATCAGGGTTTGAGCAACATGTCGGACTCAGCGAGCGCAAACGAAAACGAGAAACCCGAACAAGATCGCGAACAGGGCAGCACCTTTCTGCCCAAATTCGATGAGCGTGGATTGCTGAGCGCGGTTGTAACCGATTCGACCAGCGGTGAAGTGCTGATGGTGGCCTTCATGAACGCCGAGGCGCTGTCTAAAACTCAGGAAACTGGCAAAGCGCACTTCTGGTCTCGTTCGCGGCAATCGCTTTGGATGAAGGGCGAAAGTTCGGGCAATGTGCTGGAGGTCGAGGAAATGCTGATCGATTGCGATCAGGATGCCGTGGTCCTCAAGGTGCGGCCGGCGGGGCCAACATGTCACACCGGCGCGCGCACCTGCTTCTACAGACGACTTGAGAATGGTGTTCTCGTAAAGGTCAACACTTGACGCTCACGTAAAGGTAAGGTAGATGAATGCTTATGGCTACAGCACCAGCAGACACTTCCACTCGCAAGAACGCCGACGAATCGGCCCAGCGCCGTAACGGCGCGCATCTTGACCGTCCTGACAAGCATGAGCGCGAACAGTTTTCGATCTCGGACCTGACCAGCGAGTTTGAGTGCACCGCGCGCGCCCTACGCTTCTATGAAGATGAAGGCCTGATTTCGCCCGCTCGTGTAGGATTGACGAGGGTTTATTCAAAGCGTGATCGCGCGCGCCTCGCATGGATCATGCGGGCTAAGAATGTCGGGTTCAGCCTCACGGAAATCCGCGAGATGATCGACCTCTACGATCTTGATGATGGCCGCGTTGAGCAGCGCCGCGTCACGATCGAGAAGTGCCGCACGCATATTGCCAAGTTGAAAAGCCAGAGGGCCGACATCGACTCCTCGATCAAGGAACTCACCGATTTTGTCGCCGAGATTGAGAAGCTCGACCTCGGTTAAGACACCGCCTGAACCACCACTCCACTAAGGGATCTTGTGATGCCAACCTATACCGCTCCGACTCGCGAAACACGCTTCATCGTCAACGAAATGCTGGATCTGGCCAGTTTCGGCAATCTGCCCGGCTTTGAGAATGCCACGCCGGACATGATCGATACCGTGATCAACGAAGCTGGCAAATTCTGTGCGGAAGTTCTCGCCCCGATCAACCAGATTGGCGATGAGCAGGGCTGCACCCGTCACGAAGACGGTTCGGTGACCACGCCCGACGGTTTCAAGGAAGCTTACGAGCAATATGTCGAGAGCGGTTGGGGTACGCTCGCCAAGCCAGAGGAATTCGGCGGCCAGGGCCTTCCGCATGTTCTCGGCTTTGCGGTTGAAGAATTCACCGGAACCGCGAACCAGGCATTTGCAATGTATCCCGGCCTTACGAACGGTGCGACCGCAGCGATCGAAGCAGCCGGTAGCCAAGAACAGAAGGAAATGTACCTGCCCAAGATGATCTCGGGCGAGTGGTCAGGCACCATGAACCTGACGGAGCCGCATTGTGGCACTGATCTGGGCATGATCCGGACCAAGGCAGAGCCGAACGGTGATGGCTCTTATGCGATTACCGGCACCAAGATTTTCATCTCAGCTGGCGAGCATGACCTCACCAGCAACATCATTCACCTTGTGCTGGCAAAGACTCCGGGTGCTCCCGACAGTTCGAAGGGGATTTCGCTCTTCATCGTGCCCAAGTTCATTCTCGATGAGAATGGCGAGCCGGGCGAGCGCAATGGCGTGAGCTGTGGCTCCATCGAGAAGAAAATGGGCATTCACGGCAATGCGACCTGCGTGCTCAACTATGATGGCGCGAAGGGCTTCATGGTTGGCGAAGAGAACCGCGGTCTGGCCGCCATGTTCGTGATGATGAATGCCGCACGCCTCGGCGTCGGGCTCCAGGGCCTCGCGCAGGCAGAGGTCGCTTATCAGAACGCAGTAACCTACGCGCTTGATCGCCGTCAGGGCCGTGCGCTGACTGGCCCGAAGGATACCGACGCCCAAGCCGATCCGATCTTCGTCCACCCGGACGTGCGCCGGATGCTGATGGATGCCAAGGTGTTCAACGAGAGCATGCGGGCACTGTGCCTCTGGGGTGCGCTGCAAGTCGATCTGACGCACAAGGCGCAGACCGAAGAAGAGCGCAAGCAAGCCGATCAGCTGATTGGTCTGATGACCCCGGTCATCAAGGGCTATGGCACCGACAAAGGCTATGACATCGCCAACAACATGCAGCAGGTTTATGGCGGCCACGGCTATGTGACCGAGTGGGGCATGGAGCAGTTTGTGCGCGATAGCCGCATTGCCATGATCTACGAAGGCACCAATGGCGTGCAGGCGATGGACCTGTGCGGTCGTAAGCTGGCCAGCAATGGCGGCGCTGCGATCCAGGCCTTTTTCGCAGCGGTCGAGGAAGAAATCGCATCGGCCAAGCATTCGGACGAGCTGAAGGATGTTGCCGAGAAGCTTGAAAAGGCGCTCGGCGAGCAGAAGGCAGCGACCATGTGGTTCATGCAGAATGCCATGCAGAACCCGAACCACCTTGGCGCGGGCGCGCATCATTACATGCACATCATGGGCATTGTGACGCTCGGTTTCATGTGGCTTAAGATGGCCAAGACTGCGCTTGAGAAGCTCGGAACCGATACGACCGACCGCGCATTCTACGAAGCCAAGCTGACCTCTGCGGCCTATTATGCAGAGCGCTTCCTGCCGGATGCAGGCGCACTGCGTCGTAAGCTGGAAGCTGGTAGCGAAAACATGATGAAGCTGCCGGAAGAGGCCTTCGCCACCGCAGCGTAATTCAATACGAAATCGTCACGTAAAAGGGCTCGGGAGCGCAAACTCTCGGGCCCTTTTCGTTGTCTTTATATGGGTAGGCTTGTGATTATCCCGCGAGGATTTTCTCGGCGACTTCCTCGATTGACCCCGTCACCAGCAGCGGGCTGCCGCCGACCATGCCGACATTGGTCTGGCCGTTTTCGCCAGTGCGAAGCCATGCGATGTTTTGTGCCACGACCAGATAATTTCCGCCGCGCGACTCGAGTAGAACGAACTTCATATCAACTTCTCCTGATCCGCTTGGTCATAGGCGCGGTAGATCAAGATCAGATTAACTCTAAGAAGGGGGAGGCAGGGTGATCGCCGCGCGGAAATCGAACGGCCTGGCTAGGCTGCGATAGCAGCATCCGCAGTCACATCGCGCGATGTGCAGATGACACCTGCGATCCGGCAGTCGTGCGCGACCAGCGGCTTTAGCTTCACTGACCATTTGCGGAACTCGCCGCGCGCGGT
>JBCBDF010000230.1:0-4118 GCA_038529875.1 Pseudomonadota bacterium
CGTATTCTTTGCCGGTGTTAGTCGGCAGCTCGATATCGTCGATCGCGTAGCCCGATCCGGCATAGCCATCTTCAAAGCGGACATCGTCGAACATGAAGAACTCAGGCTCCGGCCCGACATAGACGGTATCGCCGATGCCGGTGGATTTGAGATACGCCTCAGCGCGTTTGGCGGTCGAGCGTGGGTCGCGGCCGTAAAGCTGGCCGTCTGATGGCTCAACGATGTCGCAGAACAGGATCATCATTGGCGTTGCGCTGAACGGATCGATATGGGCGCTGTCGAGGTCTGGCTTCAGGATCATGTCGGATTCGTTGATCGTCTTCCAGCCTTCGATCGAAGAACCGTCGAACATCAGGCCGTCTTCCAGCGCGTCCTCGTCCATGACGCTGCCGCACATCGAAAGGTGCTGCCATTTGCCCTTCGGGTCGGTGAAGCGCAGATCGACCCACTCGATCTCTTCATCCTTGATCTGTTTTGCGATGTCTTTTGCACTTGCCATGGTTCTGTATTCTCCAGCTTGTCTGTTGTTGGCGCTCGCACTGCTGCGAGCCGAGAGGTTGATTGCGCTTAGATTGCGTCTTCGTTGGTTTCGCCGGTGCGGATCCGCAATGCAGTCTCGATAGGCGATACGAAAATCTTGCCATCGCCGATCCGGCCGGTTTGCGCAGCGGCAGCGATTGCCTCAACCACGCGCTCTGCCAAATCGTCGCCGATGACGACTTCGAGTTTTACCTTGGGCAGGAAATCGACGACATATTCGGCGCCGCGATAGAGCTCTGTATGGCCCTTTTGCCGACCAAAGCCGCGCGCTTCGGTTACGGTAATGCCGGAAACGCCGATTTCGTGCAGCGCTTCCTTCACTTCGTCGAGTTTGAAGGGTTTGATGATTGCTTCGACTTTTTTCACGACCCGTCCGGTCTCCCCTGTCAGGCGATTTGCGCCGCCCGTGTGCTCTTGTTGGCGCGCGATCCAAGAATCATGCCAAGCGGTCGGCAAGAAGGGGTAAATGATCTGCCGATCTGCGCAAGGGGCATTCACTGAGAGATGCTTATGCGCAATTAAGTGTCGCACAACGCACGGCTGCCTAAGGTGCAGTCTCTCGCTGCCTAATAATTGGGCAGGGTTAAAGCCGCAGACCCGTGGTTTCGGGCAATCCGCACATGATGTTGAGGTTCTGGACCGCTGCTCCGCTTGCCCCTTTACCGAGATTATCGAGCCGCGCGATTAGGCGGGCGTGATAACCGCCCTCATTGCCGAAAACGTAAAGCTCCATTGTGTCGCTTGGCGCTTCGTTTTCGCGAAGCACCAGCTCATCGAGTTCATGCCCATCGCGGACCATGACGATGGGCGAGTCGCCATAATGGTCGCACAAAGCAGTATGGATTTTGGCGGGAGTTAAGTCTGGATCTATCGCGCCAAGATGCAGCGGCACTTCGACCACCATCCCACGATAGGCGGGCACAACCGATGGCGAGAAAATTACGCCGTGGATGAGCCCGGCATATTTCTTCATTTCCGGCCGATGCTTGTGCGCCAGATCGAGTCCGTAGGTGCGAAAGGCAATATCAGGATCACTCTTGAACCGCTCAATGAGCGCAGTTCCGCCGCCCGAATATCCGCTGACCGCATTGACCGTGAAAGGCCAATCGGCTGGCAGCAATCCTGCACGCACAAGCGGCGCCACCAACGCCAAGAACCCCGTCGAATAGCACCCCGGATTGCTGACAAACTGCGCCTCAGCAATCTTGTCGTAACCGATTAGCTCAGGAAAGCCATAGGTCCAGCCATCGGTCACGCGATGCGCGCTCGACGCATCGATGATCCGCGTATTCGATCCCTCCGCCAGTTTCACCGCCTCTCGCGCAGCATCATCAGGCAGGCAAAGGATCGCCATGTCCGCAGCATGCAAAGCCTCTTTGCGCGCGCTTTCATCCTTGCGGCTTGGCTCATCCAGCACCAGCAGTTCAAATTCGCTGCGATCCGCCAATCTTTCGCGGATTTCCAGGCCGGTTGTTCCGGCAGCTCCATCGATGAAAATGCGTGTAGTCATGCGCGAAGCTCTAACGGCTTCGGCCAGCTTATCAATCGGTCAGCTTAGTCAGCCAGGCGATCGGCCTTGATGTATCCGCTGGGACCTTCCGGGCCGAGGCAAGCCCACACCCACTCGCCCGCCACATCGAGAATTTCGATTGCGGTGCCAGGTTCAAACCGGGTGACAACTGGGCTGTCATCGCGGGTATTTTCGAACACATCAGCGCCATTGGCTCCGATCTTTCCCGGCTGGGGGATGACGTAATGCGCGGCAAGATGTGTGCCAGCGAGCGCGATATGCGCCAGGTCTCCGCGCAGGGGCAAAGTGCCGGGCTGCGGATGCGCGACAGGGCCGCTCAAACCGAGCACGCCGGTAGGCACTTCGTATTTCGCAGCCTCGCTCATTCGAGCTTGGTCCCCCGTGGATTCTCTCCGCGCGAAATGCGCGGTTGCGCGCGCTTATACGCCGAGAGCCTTTCGAGCAAGTTAGCGGCGTACTTGCCGTGTGTAGAGCTCGCTTGGGCAGGGTGTTCCCTATGGGAGCCTTACTCGCCGCCATAGCGGGCTTGCAGCGCATGCCAGCTGGCGCGCAGGCCATAACCTGTGCCGCCTTTGCTGCGGCCCGGCTTGGGAAACGGGCGCCAGGCGAAAGTGTCGAAATGCACCCAGTCCAGTCCATCGCCCACGAACTTATCGAGGAACAGGCCCGCGACGCTAGCACCCGCATAGGGATTGCTCTGCGCATTGGTGAAATCGGCGATGTCGGATTTGAGATATTCAAAATACGCCTCCGGCAGTGGCAGCCGCCACGGCTCGTCATCATTGGCCTTACCCGCCTCGATCAGCGCCTGTGCGGTCTCATCGCGCCGCGCCATCATCGCCGCATAATCCGGGCCGAGCGCAATTCGCGCCGCGCCGGTTAAAGTGGCAAAATCGATGATAAGGTCTGGGTTCTCTTCGCTCGCCCGGGTCAGGGCATCACCCAGGATCAGCCGCCCTTCGGCATCGGTGTTGTGGATCTCGACCTTGTGCCCCTTGCGACTGTTCAACACATCGCCGGGGCGGAAGGCAGGGCCGGAAATCGCGTTTTCGACCGCCGGGATGAACAGGTGCAGTTGCACTTTCAGGCCTGCCCGCATGATCAGGCCCGCGAGAGCGATGGCATGCGCCGCGCCGCCCATATCTTTTTTCATCAAGCGCATGCCAGCGGCTGGCTTGATATCGAGCCCGCCAGAATCGAAGCACACACCCTTGCCGACCAGCGCCAGCACCGGGTCACCTGCGTCTCCGTTCTTTGGACCCCAGCTCAAGTGCATGATGCGCGGCGCGTGATGGCGCGCAGCGGCGCGGCCCACTGCGTGGACCATGGGATAGCCTTGCTCCAGCGCGTCGCCCTTGTTGATCTTAAGCTTCGCGCCATGGGCTTTGGCGAGCTTGTCGCATTCCGCCTCTAGCGCGGCTGGCCCCATGTCTTCTGCAGGGGTATTGACGAGATCGCGCACCAGCATTTCGGCCTCTGCCTCGGCCAGGATCGGCTCGATTGCATTGGCTTTCTTGGTCAGCAGGACGCGCGGCCCGGTCGCTTTGTCATCTTCGACATAGCGGGTGAAGCGGTACTGAGCGGTCAACCAGCCGAACATTGCCGGGCCGGGTTCGCCCGTCTCGAGGCGATAGGTACCCTCGGGCAGTTTCTCCGCCAATGATGCCAGACAGTAGCTTTTGAGATTGTCTAGCTCAGCGACGCCGCCCGCTGCAAACCATCCATCGCCATCCGGCACGATGGCCACCTGGCCTGCGCCGCCCTCGAATTTCTGCGCGGCCAGGCTGGCGCGTTGGCCCGCCGAAAGCGTCTTGGCAAATTCTTCGAAGCCAGCTTTGTTGACGAGGTGGATGGCGGTTGCGTCTTGCCCGCGATCGGGCTGGATCAGGTCTTTGGCATCGCTCATGCCCGTCTAAGTAATCAAGCAAAGGGCGATGTCACGCGAAGATTTGCGCGTTTTGCGATTGGCAAACTCGCGATCTCGCAATTTGCGGACAATGTCGCTACATAGCGCGCATGCACGATTATCAACTCGTTGAAGGCAACC
>JBCBDF010000231.1:0-913 GCA_038529875.1 Pseudomonadota bacterium
CCGCGCGCCCGGTCCCGCCGCCTGAAGGAGGGGAATAATGGCCCGCAGACAGGAATTCACCGCCGAACAGCATTCTGTCCGTGTCCTGAAAGTGGGCGAGCGGGTGCGGCATATCTTGTCGGAACTGCTTGCGCGGCAAGAGGTGCATGACGAAGTGGTGAGCGCATCCAACATTGCGGTGACCGAAGTTCGCATGACGCCCGACCTGCGCAATGCCACTGCTTATGTGAAGCCGCTACTCGGCGCCAAAGAGGATGAGGTGGTCAAGGCTCTGCGCCAGAACACCGGCTATCTTCAGCGCGAGGTCGCGAGACGGCTGGGGCTGAAGTTCGCGCCGAAACTCAAATTCCGCGCAGATGAGAGCTTCGACGAAGCGGATCGGATCGAGAGCCTGCTGCGCGATCCAAAGGTTGCGCGCGATCTCGGCGACGATGAGGGCGAATCTGATCAAGGCGATTGACCTGATCGCTGGCTGCTTGCGCGGCCATTCTCCAAAGTTCGGCGACAACCGCCCAATCCATTGCCTAATCCTCCCTGCCCATCCAAATAATTGACAAAAGCAACTAATAATCTAGCTTGCTCCAATGAACCAGGAAATACAGCAAGCAGTGCCGCCGCTGCGCGCCTTCAACCGAGATTTTACGCGCCTTATGGGCCTGTTAGAGCCGCGCTATATGGGCGGCGACCTATCGCTGGTCGAAGCACGTGTGGTCTACGAAATCCACACAGGAAAGCAGGTTCTAGCGCGCGATATTGCGCAGCTGCTGAACCTCGATCCCGGCTATCTCAGCAGGATTGTGACCCGGCTTGTTCGTCGCGGCTGGATCGAACGCGGCGTTGGGAAGGACGCGCGTCAGCGGCCCCTGACTTTGACACGGCTGGGCACGCGCGAATTCAAAGGTCTCGACAAAGT
>JBCBDF010000231.1:923-4114 GCA_038529875.1 Pseudomonadota bacterium
GCGAGCTCGATCGGGACGGAGCAAGGCAACTGACGGCGGCCTTGTCGCAGACAGGTGACCTGCTGTTCGGCGATACGGGTAAGGATTGGTCCTTGCGGGCGTTCCGTCCTGGTGACATGGGGCACGTCAGCGCGCGGCAGGCGATGATTTACCAAGAGAATTATGGCTGGGGCGAAAAGCTTGAGGCGCTGATCCTGGAGATCACCGCGACATTCCTGCGCGAGTTCAAGCCGGGGCGCGAGCAATGCTGGATTGCCGAGCGCGATCACAGGATGCTCGGCTCGGTGTTCCTGGTGGAGGAGGATGAGCGAACCGCGCGGCTACGCCTGCTTTACGTCGAGGCAGAGGCACGCGGGCTTGGCATTGGCTCAGCATTGGTTCGGCAATGCACCAAATTTGCGCGCGAGGCGGGATATGAGCGGATCGTGTTATGGACCCATGCCGTGCTGCACAGCGCGCGCAATATCTATGCGAAAGAGGGGTACACGATCGTCGAAACCGAAGTGCAGAATGAATTCGGCAAAGAAGAGACGAGCGAGCACTGGTTGCTGGAACTCTGAGGTCAGCGCGGCAACATCCGCGCTCGCAGGTTGATCTTGACCTTGTTGCCGACGATCACCTGATAGGCCTTCATCCCATACTTCCGGCGGTCAATTGTCATCGTTCCTGTCAGGGTGACAGGCTCGCCAGCAGGTGCGGTCTGTGGCGCAGTGTCGAATTTGACGCTCAGCACCTCGTCGCGGGTCACGCCGCGCGCGGTCAGCTGGCCTTGGACCTTGCCTTTGGTTGCGCTCGTCATATCCAACTGATTGCCGACGAAGCGGACGGTCGGATATTTCTCTACCCAGAAGAACTTTTCGCCGCGTAAACGCTCTAGCGTGACTTTGTCGGGAGCCTCAATCGAGGCCGCATCGAAGGCGACATCGACGAGAGCTGCCTGCGGTTGGTCTGGCACGATGGTAACGTTGCCGTTCATGCGCGGAAACTTGGCAGTCTTGCTGGAAAGCCCGAAGAAGGGAACCTTGGCCGAAACGCTGCTGGCGCTGGCATCGAGCACGTAATTGAGCGGGGCTGAGGAATTGGCGAGCGCGAAAAGGGCCAGCAGCGGCAGCAGTATGACCTTGATGGCTGCCTGTTTCTGAAGGCGAGTAGGATTGGTCGTCATCGGTGACACTCCCGTTATTCAACCCTCAATTCCGGCATACAGTCACGCCGGCTAACCTGCAATGAACCGCCGAAACACGCCTATGGTTCCGGTCGCAGCGCTCCGCCGTCACCACGTCAGCTCGCCGAAGCTTCAACTGGCGCGGTTGTCGGTATGTCGATGAATACACTAGCGCCCGGTCCCAGTGGCAGATCGAGCACGACCCAGCCGATGGTAAGCGCAAGGCCGGAAATCATCAGCCCGATCGAGAATGGCAGCATGATCGCCGCCAGACTGCCCAGGCCGAAATTCTTGTCCCACCGCTGGCAGAAAATCAGGATCAGCGGGAAATAGACCATCAATGGGGTGATGATGTTGGTCGCGCCGTCGCCCACGCGGTAGGCGGCGGTGGCCATTTCCGGCGAGATCCCGAGCAGCATCAGCATCGGCACCATGACCGGCGACAGCAGCGCCCATTTCGCGCTCGCCGAGCCGACAAACAGGTTGAGCAAGCCAGATACGAGGATGATCGAAGCGAGCAGCGCCCATGCGGGCAGGCCGGTGCTGCCGAGGAAATCTGCGCCGTTCACCGCCAGGATCAACCCCAGGTTCGACCATGTGAACATCGCAACAAAGTGCGCCGCAGCGAAGGCCAGCACGAGGTAATAGGCGAGGTCCTCCATCGAGCCGGACATCATCTTCACCAGATCGCGATGATTAGTGATTGTGCCTGCGCCCTTGCCATAGGCCCATGCGGCCAAGAGGAAGAGCAGGAAGAAACCGCCAACCAGGCTCTGATAGAATGGGTTCAATCGCGCTTCTGCCGATGCGCTTTCATCGATCAGCGGAGTGCCGGGACCGAAGGTGAAGCCAAGCCACAACGCGATCACCGCTAGAACGGCGAGGCCCGCATTACGCAGACCCCTACGCTCGCCGCCGCTAAGCGGGCGGTCGCTTTCCTCGTCATCCGCCGGGCGACCGGCATTGGCTGCATTCCATGGGCCAAGGCGCGGCTCGATCATCTTGTCCGTCACGAACCAGATGACCGGCAAGAAGACGAAAGTCATCGCCGCGATGAAATACCAATTGCCCGCAATGTTCGCGGTGAAATCGCCAAACACGGTCTCCACCGCGGCCTCGGTAATGCCAAACAACAGCGCATCGAGTTGGCCGGGGAAAAGGTTTGCGGAAAAGCCGCCTGAAACGCCGGCAAAGGTCGCAGCAATCCCGGCAACCGGATGGCGACCAGCGGCGTGGAAGATGATCCCGGCCAGCGGAATCAGCACGACGTAGGCGGCATCCGCGGCGAGGTTACCGAGCATTCCCACCAGCACGACAATTGGGGTGAGTAAAGCCTTCGGTGCGTTACGCACTCCCGCACGCATGGCTGTGCCGAACAGGCCAGCGCGCTCCGCGACGCCAGCACCCAGCATCACCACCAGCACATAGCCGAGCGGGTGGAAATGGGTGAAGGTCTTGGGCATTTCGACCCATAATTTCTGAATGTTATCAGCGCTGAACAGGCTGGTTGCGCTGATGACCCGCGCGGCGCCTGTGTCTGGGTCGATCTCGGTTGGGTGCGCGGCGGAAAGGTCCATCGCGCTGGCTACCACCGATATCAGGACAAGTATCGCTATCAGCCAGAAGAACAGGAAAACCGGATCGGGCAGTTTGTTGCCGCTCCGCTCAATCCATCCCAAGAATCCGCCCATGCCTTGGCCGTTATCAGGTGCCGGTGCTGCGCTTGCCATCTATGAAAGTCCCCAAGAGAAAACCGCTATGTGCGAAGGGCTAGCATTGCGGATATCGCCTGTCTGCCCTGTTAATGGCGCAATTGTTGATGATCTCGCTACACCGCTCGTCCTGAGCCCTTCGACAATCTCAGGACATGCTTGTGGAAGGGCGGGCAAGATGCGACGCTCGCACTTCGACAGGCTCAGCTTGAGCGGTTACGGGTGAGAGATGGCCAAGCTCTATTTCTATTATGCCAGCATGAATGCGGGGAAGAGCTCCACGTTGCTGCAAACCGCGTTCAATTATGGTGAGC
>JBCBDF010000232.1:0-4106 GCA_038529875.1 Pseudomonadota bacterium
CATCGCCAAGCACGGCGTGAATGAGGATAGCGGCGCGCTGCTGCTCAGCGAGAAACTAGAATATGTCCTCGCGACGATGGCGTGCCACGGATCAGTGCGGGCAGGGCGCGTGCTGAGCGTTGCTGAGATGAACGCGCTGCTGCGCGAGATGGAAGCAACCCCGCGCTCAGGCCAGTGCAATCATGGCAGGCCGACTTGGGTGAAGCTCGATATGGAAGACGTCGAGAAGCTGTTTGGGCGGCATTGACCGTATATCGGCCTGCACTTGGCAGTGTCAGGCCGCTTTCTGCTCCATCGCATCACGCAACACTTCGCGTTCTGATGCTAAGTCGCAGACACTGACGCGCCCTTTGCCGCCGCGTTTCGCTTGATACAGTGCGGCATCGGCCCGCTCAATCACCAGCGCAATATCTTCAACATTCGATTGCGGTATTGCCAATCCAATACTCGCGCCAATCTGGGCGGTTTGATCGCGGAAACTGACGGGCTGCGATGCGGCCACGATAATGCGATTGGCCAGCGCGATCAGGTTCGTGCCATTGCGCCTGCGTTCGGCCAGAACCACAAATTCATCGCCGCCAACCCGGTAGGCATGGCCCTCGCCATGGACTGCATCGGCAATGCGCCTGGCCACTATGCGTAGCACTTCATCGCCAGCAGCATGGCCCATTGTGTCATTGACGTCCTTGAACCCGTCCAGATCGATTTGTAGAACGCCGGTAATGTTTCGGCGGAATGCGTTCGATCGGTTCGCCAGCATTTCCAGTTTGAACCGGTTGGGCAGGCGGGTGAGTGCATCGTGCATCGACTTGTACTCCGCTGCGCGCGCCCGCGATGTCAGCGCCCAACTAAACAGCAGCGCCGCGAATGTGACCGCCAGCGGCAGGGCGAAATGGTTGAACTCGGTATAAGGTACGACGTCCAGTGCCCGCAGGTAGATCCAGACCGAGCCTGCCTGCGTCAGCGTCCAGCCAAACAGGAGCGTGCGTGAACCCTCGACCCCGCGCCAAGCGAGTATTAGCGCCGCGACAAACAACAATGGCTGACCGAGAAGCAATCCAATGACGAGGATGATCTGCGAGGGGAGCAGCGGCATCGGGGTGGTAAAGCAACTGAGCGCTCCAGCTGCAGCCACGAACATGACCCAGCGATGGAGGATCGGTGCATTGGTGCGGGTGGACAGGTATGTCGCGAGGAACATCGCGCTGGATGCTACGCCAATGCCTTGAACAACGAAGATCAATGAATTGGAGTAGAAAGCGATGCCTGGCCATAGCAGCGCCTTGCCGATGCCCGTTCCGGTCACAATGAAGCCTGCCCCGCTGAGAGCGAACAGCACAAACCAGCTAAACGCCCATTCGCGGGTCGCTGCGAAAGTGAGCGCGGAATGAATCGCAAT
The DNA here is from genome assembly GCA_038529875.1 of Pseudomonadota bacterium. Lineage (GTDB taxonomy): Bacteria > Pseudomonadota > Alphaproteobacteria > Sphingomonadales > Sphingomonadaceae > Erythrobacter. The sequence goes on from JBCBDF010000232.1 coordinate 1,400, forward strand.
GGCGAGGATGATCCCGATCAGCAAGCCGTAGATCAGGTAGTCGCGCGTCATTACTTCGGCAAATCGATCCGCCGTGAACAGTTGCAGCGGGATGAGAACTGGGCCGCCTGATTCAAGTCGGATATAGGCCTGTTTCATTTCGCCGGGCGCAAGCGCGATTTCAGCATTGGGAAACCGGCCGAATTCGCGGTCATCCAAGGCGATCGAGCTGCCCAAAGTGGCCTGTTTGAACGCACCGTTGCCATCTTCAATGAAGAAATCGATCCGGCTTGGCTGCGGAAATTTGAGAACCAGCCGGGTGTTGAGCGCTTCTAAAGAGGTGTTTTGGACCTGGACCTTCACCCATATCGCACCCTTGCGGCCATTGAGGTTGGGCACTGACGCTTCGGTTAGCTCAAACTCGCCGGAATACTCTCCCGCGAGGACATCATCGGGCGCTACATCGGCTGGGATCGATTGGCTTAATTCCAACGCGCCATCAAACAGCCATTGCTCTGAATTTTCGTCAATCTTGAGCACATTGGCATGCGCAGGCACAGTGAGCCCCGCGAGCAGGCAAAATGCCGCTGCGAGTGCACGCAAAAGCGTCGCAGCAAAAAATCTGCGCGTAGATCCGGTTTGCCTGTCGACCCCCATGAGCCGAGCGGTACTGGGAGTTTCTTTAAATCAGCTTAGCGAAGCACGCTAAAAAGCAGCCAATTCGCGTGATCAGACGTTAAACTTGAACAGCATGATGTCGCCGTCCTGCACGTCGTAATCCTTGCCCTCTTGGCGCATTTTGCCCGCTTCTTTGGCGCCCGCTTCACCGTTCAGCTCGATATAGTCTGAGTAGGCGATGGTTTCCGCGCGGATGAAGCCCTTCTCAAAATCGGTGTGGATTTCGCCTGCGGCTTGCGGAGCCTTCGCGCCTGCCGGGAAGGTCCAGGCGCGCGATTCCTTGGGGCCTGCGGTGAAGAAGGTTTGCAGGCCCAGCAGTTTGTAGCCCGCGCGGATGACGCGAGCGAGGCCGCTTTCTTCCAAACCCAGTTCAGCGAGATATTCCGCGCGGTCTTCTTCCGGCATTTCGACCAGTTCGGCTTCGATGGCGGCGGATACGACCACGGCCTGCGCGCCTTCGCTTTCCGCTTTGGCAAACACGGCAGCGGACAGATCATTGCCCTCTGCCGCCTCTTCCTCGGCCACGTTGCAGACATAAAGCACAGGCTTCGCGGTAAGCAGCTGCGCGTTTTCGAACAGAGCGGCTTCTTCATCATCCTTCGGTTCGGTCAGGCGCGCGGGCTTGCCGTCTTTCAGCAGGTCGAGCGCTTGGCCCAGCACCGATGCGAGCGCTTTGGCCTCCTTGTCCCCGCTGGTCGCGCGGCGTTTGGCGTTCTCGACCCGCTTTTCGAGGCTTTCGAGGTCGGCGAGCATCAGCTCGGTCTCGACCACTTCGGCATCCGCAATCGGATCAACCTTGTTGGCGACATGCTGAATGTCATCATCCTCGAAACAGCGCAGCACATGCACGATGGCGTCCACTTCGCGAATATTGCCGAGGAACTGGTTGCCCAATCCTTCGCCCGCGCTCGCCCCTTTAACAAGGCCCGCGATATCGACAAAGCCGAGCTGCGTCGGGATCACCTTTGCGCTGCTGGCGATGGCCGCAATCTTGTCCAGCCGCTCATCCGGGACAGCGACCTGGCCGACATTCGGCTCAATCGTGCAGAACGGATAGTTCGCGGCCTGCGCGGCCTGCGTTTCGGTAAGAGCATTAAAGAGGGTGGACTTGCCGACATTCGGCAGACCCACGATCCCGCAACGGAAACCCATGTCATCATCTTTCGTAAGGGTGCGAAAGCGTGGCTCTTAGCGGGGAGGGCGGGCGAAGGCCAGCCCAGCTTGCGCGCCTGCTAAACGTTATGGACCGCCTTGATCCACGGGCCGAAGGCGGAGCCGCCGAGCCAGCCGACCTGCACCTCGGCAGAGACTTTGTTGATGGCGATTTGCGGCTTGGCGCCTGGGTGCACTTCGCGGCGAAGCGGGCGAGTGCCAGCGGGCATGGCGATAATCTCCGCGATCGCGCGCGGTACATCCATCGGGTCGGTGCTGCCGCCGCCGGTGCGCTTGCCCAGCGGCTCGATCAGCGCGGGATAGCCCGCAGTGTGCTCTTCGTCGGCGCGCGCGAGCAGTTCGAGGCTGTTTTTATTGGCGTTGGACCAGATCATCGTCGGGTATCCGCCCGGCTCGATAACGGTCACTTCGATCCCGTGCGGCACCAGCTCATAGGCGAGGGCTTCGCTCATCGCCTCCAGCGCAAACTTGGTCGGCGAGTACTGGCCATAGCTTGGCGCGATCACACGGCCGAGCTGGGACGACACGTTGAATATCTGGCCGGATTTTGCCGCACGCATTGCGGGCAGGACAGCGCGAGCCAAGCGGTGCGGGCCGAACACATTGGTGTCGAATGTGAGCTTGGTCGCCTCCATATCCTGTATCTCAATCGGGCCGCCAAACGAAATACCGGCATTGTTGACCAGCACGTCGATCGCGCCACCCGCGAGCTCTTCTGCCTGGGCGACACCGGCGGTGACTTGCGCATCGTCCAACACGTCGATCTCGATCACGGTAAGGTCGAGATTGTCGCTCTCAGCAATGGCGGTCAGCTCGTCCGCTTCGGGGCGGGGAAGGTTGCGCATAGTGGCGAAAACCTTGGCGCCTTTGCGCGCAA
>JBCBDF010000233.1:0-4102 GCA_038529875.1 Pseudomonadota bacterium
GTCAGCCCATATGCCCAGAATGAAGCCGAACAGTGAAAAACTCGCCGCGACCAGCATGATATAGAGCGCGGCGAACAGCGGATATTTGATCTCGTAGTCGACGAAGAATGTCGCGGTGGTGAGGATAATAGCCGCCAGGATCAGGCCTTTCGTCGCCGCTGCCCCGACGAAACCGATCAGCGTCTCTGCCACGCCAACCGGCGCGGAAAGCAGCTCGTAGATCGTGCCAGTGAAGCGCGGCATGTAGATTCCAAAGCTCGAATTGCTGGTCGTCTCACCCAACAGTGTGAGCATCAGCAAGCCAGGGATAATAAATGCCCCGTAGGCGACGCCGTCAATTGGCTCCATCCGCGCGCCGATCACCGTGCCGAAGACTATGAAATAGAGCGAGGTGGTGAGCACCGGGGATAGGATTGATTGGAAGGCGGTGCGTAGTGCACGCATCAGCTCTCGCGTGTAGATCGACCAGGCGCCGCGAGCGTTGAAACCGAAGCTCATCACGCAGCCTCCTGCTTATCGTTGAGGAGCGAGACGAAGATATCCTCAAGCGAGCTGTCATGAATGTCGATGCCGGTGTAATCCACGCCTGCTCCGATCAGCGCCTTGGTCAGGTCGGCGACTTGCTCACGCCCCTTGCCCGTCCCATCGCCGCCACGAAAACACAGCGCATTGCCATCATCGATCAGTTCGACCGGGAAATCAGCGATGGCAGCAGGTAACTCGACAAGTGGGCTGGCAAGCTGGATCACCGCCTCGGTCCGGCCCAGACGCTTCATCATCGACGCCTTGTCGTCCACCATCAGGATTTTACCGCCCCGGATGATCCCGACGCGGTCGGCCATTTCCTCAGCCTCTTCGATGTAGTGGGTGGTGAGGATGATCGTGGTGCCGCGCTCTCGCAGGGCGCTGATCTGCGCCCACATGTCCTTACGCAATTCGACATCGACCCCGGCGGTCGGCTCATCGAGGAACAGCAGATCCGGCTCGTGCGCCAGCGCCTTGGCGATCAGCACACGGCGTTTCATCCCACCGGACAGCTCGCGAATCTGCGAATTGCGTTTCTCAAACAGGGTCAGCGAGCGCAGGATTTCGTGGATACGTGCCTTATCGGGCGCATGTCCGAACAGACCGCGCGAATAGCTCACTGCGCGTTCGACGGTCTCGAACATATCGGTGCTTAGCTCTTGCGGGACCAGGCCGATGCGCGCCCGCGCCACCCGCCACTCGCGCGACAGATCATATCCAAAAGCAGACATGGTCCCGGCAGTCGGGCGCACCAGACCGCAGACAGCGCCAATCAGCGTGGTCTTTCCCGCGCCATTCGGGCCAAGCAGCGCAAAAATCTCGCCCTTACGGATTTCGAGATCGACATCATCGAGTGCTTTTACGCCGCCTGCATAGGTCTTCGACAGGCCGGCGATTGTCAAAATGGGTTCGGACATACTGGCCCGATTACGGCAGCAACAGCGAGGAGTCACCATAAGAGTAGAAGCGGTAATCATTGGCGATGGCATGCTCGTAAGCGGCCATCATGCGATCACGACCCATCAGCGCACTTACCAGCATCATCAGGGTCGATTTAGGCAGATGAAAATTGGTCATGAGCCCATCGACCGCGCGAAATTCATATCCCGGCGTTATGAAGATGCCGGTGTCTCCGGCAAAGGGCTCGATTATACCATCGGGCCGCACGGCGCTCTCCAGGAGGCGCAGCGAGGTTGTGCCCACCGCTATGATCCGACCGCCGTCTGCACGCGCGGTATTAAGGCGCTCAGCGGTCGAGGTATCTATCCGGCCAAACTCGCAATGCATGGCGTGGTCGTCGGTATCGTCGGCCTTCACCGGCAGGAACGTGCCCGCGCCGACATGCAAGGTCAGCGTTTCGCGCGCGATCCCCGCTGCATCCAAGGCCGCCACCAAGTCGGGTGTAAAATGGAGCGCAGCTGTGGGTGCGGCAACTGCGCCGTCCTCCGCCGCAAACATGGTCTGATAATCCTTGAGGTCTTGCTCATCGACCCCACGCTTGCCCGCAATATAGGGCGGCAATGGCATGCGCCCTGCCCTCTCAAGCAACACCTCGACGGGATCTTCGCCTTCGAACATCAGGGTGATGCTGCCATCTGGATGCCGCGCCTCCGCAATCGCGCTAACGCCGCCACCAAAGACCAGCTGGTCACCTTCTTTCACCCGTTTGGCATTGCGGATAAAGGCCTGCCACCGACGCAGGTCCATCCGCTTGTGAAGGGTCGCGCCGATCTTGGCCTCTCCGCCAGCGCGCCGCCCCTCCAACTGAGCCGGAATTACACGCGTGTCATTGAAGACCAGCACATCGCCGGGTGACAGCAGGTTGGGGAGATCGCGGACGCCTCTATCCTCGAACGCACCCTCACCACGCACAACCAGCATACGCGCGGCATCGCGTGGCCGCGCAGGGCGCAAAGCTATCCGTTCTTGCGGAAGGTCGAAATCGAAAAGGTCAACGCGCATGCCAGCGCCCTTAGCGCCCACGATGCGGGCCGAAAAGCCTTACTGCTGCTCGATTGGCGCGCTCAACGCATCGGCAGTTATGGTTTCCTCAACCACCGGCGCAGGCGGGGCAGGCCTTGGCTTGTTATCGCTCGCGATCGAGGCCTGCAAAATCCGGGTCGGGTTCTGCGGTGGCTCGCCGCGATTGATCGCATCGACGGCGGCAATGTTATCAATCACGCGGCCCAGATTGGTGTAACGCTTGTCGAGGCTGAAGCGCGGGTAGAACACGATGAAAAACTGGCTGTTTGCGCTGTCTTCCGACGTCGCGCGCGCCATAGACAAGGTGCCGCGCACATGCGGCATGGGATTGAACTCAGCTTGGAGATCGGGAAGCTCAGAGCCGCCCTGCCCTGTGCCGGTAGGATCACCGCCCTGCGCCATGAAGCCGTCAATCACCCGGTGGAAAATGATCCCATCGTAAAAACCCTGACGCGTCAGCGTCTTGATCCGATCTACGTGGCTTGGGGCCCAATCGGGTTTCAAACGGATCGCCACCCGCTCACCATTGGACAGATCAAGCAGCCAGAGGTTCTCAAGATCCTCGTTCACATCGTAATTGATCGGATTGAAGGTCGGGGTCGGAGCCGGGGCGTCAGTTTCCGCCTCAAGAGCAGCCTCCGGAGCCAACTCAGGTTCCGCATCTTGTGCGAGCACCGCTTGAGGAGCGGCCATAAGCGCCAGCGTGGCAGCGGCGCAGAGTACTTTTTGAAAGATCATTGAGTTCACTATTTTCCGAGCAATTCATGCATTGAGTGGCCGTTTAACCATCCGTGGCTGACACTTCAATGAATGAGTGTCTCCCCATCGACAGCTTAACGCAGGCTAGCGGTATTCCGGCTTCTAATAATCGCCTTTGCGGCCGACCTTTTCCACGCGGGCGTTCACCTCTTCGCACACTTCGCTGCTGACAAATGGAGTGATATCGCCGCCATAGAGCGCGATTTCCTTCACCAGCTTGCTCGCAATCGGCTGCAGCGAAACATCCGCCATCAGGAACACGGTCTCGATATCGTCGTCTAGCTGCTGGTTCATACCCGCCATCTGGTATTCGTATTCGAAGTCCGCGACGGCCCGAAGCCCGCGAATGATTACGCTTGCGCCCTGCTTTTGCGCAAATTTGACCAGCAATGCGTTGAAGCCGACAACCTCGACATTGGAAAGCCCAAGGTTCTCTACCTCTCGCTCGACCATCGCAAAGCGCTCTTCGGTTGAGAACATCGGGTTCTTTGATGGGTTGGTGGTGACGCCAATGATCAGCTTGTCGACCAACTTGGACCCGCGCCGAATGATGTCAGCATGGCCCAGAGTGATCGGATCGAAGGTTCCGGGATAGATCCCAACGCGTGTTGTCATTGCTGCTGTCTCTCCCATTGCAGCGTGCTGTCCTCTGAGATGGTCAGCAATTCGCTGTAGCCGCCATCGTAAGTCTTGAGGAATTCACCGGGTTTGCCCTCAATAAACCCTCGGCTTTTCGCCGCTTCTTCGGCTTCTGTGAGGCATGCAGCGCTGGCGTCAAACGCAGTGAGATGCGCGAACGTCTTGCGGTCACCATCCACTTTGCCATCCTTGTGCA
>JBCBDF010000234.1:0-4081 GCA_038529875.1 Pseudomonadota bacterium
CAGCGCGTGGGCGGAATGACCGTTTTGATTGAGGAACAGCCAGCAAGCCGAACTCCTATTCTCCCCCTTCACGACCAGCGGCTCGCCCTCTTTGGTATGCTTTGCAGCGAGCCGGAACCAGCTGGCGCGATCGAACATCCATGACTGGTTTGCGCGGCTCAGTGCACCCCCGGCATCGCTCGTGGCGCGTTCGAAATCGCGAAATATCCTGTGGAATTCGACCACAATTTCTCTTTGATTATGCCGGGTCATTTCGTGATGCCAGCGGGATTGGCATCAGGTGTCGGAGCCGCACCAATGATCGGCAGGTTGTGAATCCAGTCTGCCAAAGTTGGCGCTTTGCGATCAAGACCGAGAACGGCGCGACTATGGCACCATGCGGCGGAGAAAAAGAAAGCGGCAGCCCAGCTCTTGGCCAGGTCTTCAATCGACAGCCGCAACACCATATCGTGCGGCACAAACGCGTCAAACACCATCATGACGCCAAAAAAGCCCACGCCAGTGGCAACCAGCGCCGCGGTACGTATGGTGACTTCTGATTTTCTGGCCAGAGCGAGGATAAGCGCGGCCTCAATAAATCCCCAGGCAGCCATTATGAAATGATCGCCAATGCCAATGCGGTAGGCGAGCGCTTCGTGCAGCTGGAACCGGTCATCAAAGGCCAGAAATGAAAGCATGCTCGCCTGTGACCACAGAAATACCCGGGATCTGGCAGTTCTGCCGCCCCCACCGGACGAGGCAGCGAACGCAAGCAGGATCGCTGCCCCTGCGAGAAGGAATGTGCTCAGCGTTGTGTTAATTGCAAAAAACGGCCGAGGACCTTCTATGTCACTGAAATAGTGACGGATAAAGTCTTGCGATGTTTGCATTTCTGCCACGATCAACACCGCCGAATATGCGGCGAGTGATGCAAAAAAGATCCAGTGGAATAGCCGCATATCGTTTCGCTCAGTGTCCAAGTTTTCAGTTTCACTCAACACTCAGGCTTTCGTCCTAGCATTTTATTCCTAACAGTCCGTTATCCTAACCAATTCTTTGCACATTGCTGCTAAAAGGCATGTCCGGACCAATCGGCCCGCTAACGGATTGAAAACCTTGAGCGACACTGACGCCCCTTCCGATCCCGCTTCGGCGGGTCAAGTCTATCGCAGCGCAGCGCTTGCAGTGGTGATCGCATGGTCCATGCGGTTGATTGGCCTTGTATCCGTGCTCATCCTTGCGCGCACGCTTACACCGGCAGATTTCGGCATTGTCGCACTGGCGATGGCAACACTGGCGGTGGTTGATGCCTTTTCTGCGCTCGGCTTGAAGCAGGCGTTATTGCGCGTGAAAGACCCTGATCGATCCCACTATGATACGGTCTGGACGATTCAGCTATTTGTGCTCGTCGGGCTTGCCATGATTTTGATCGGGCTGTCTCCGGTGATGGCATGGTTTTATGATGAACCGGTGCTCGCATGGATTATCGCCATTCTGGCCACACGTTTTGTTTTTTACGGACTTGCCAATATTGGGATCGTCGATTTTGAGCGAAACCTTGAGTTTGGACGCGATCTCAAGATGCGCCTGACCGTCCGATTGACGACTTTGGTGGTTACAATCGCAGCGGCCTTGATCCTGCGCAATTACTGGGCACTCGTGATCGGAGCCGTTCTGCAGGGCGCATTGCATTGCGCAGCTTCCTATGCCTTTCACCCGTTTCGGCCGCGCTTCTCGCTAGCGCACCGGGCTGCCATGCTGGGAGTGTCAATCTGGATGTTTCTCGCCAATTTCGCGGCAACACTGACAACCGAGTTTGAGCGATTTGTCGTCGGCCGTATCGGGTCGCTCGGCGGGGTTGGCTTTTACTCGGTCTCGAAGGATCTCTCCGCTATTTTCACCAATGAAATTGCTACCGCACTCAACCGTGTCACCTTCGTTACGACCGCAAAAACTGGCACTTCATTGGGCGAGGACCCGGTAAGGCTCCGCTCAATGCTTGGCGCTTATGCGTTGATCGTTGCGCCATTGGGAGTTGGGATTGCAGCCATCGCCGAAAATTTCGTGCTCGTCCTCTTGGGCGATCAATGGCAAGCGGCGGCTCCGTTCCTTCAGTTCCTGGCACCCGCAGCGGCTTGCTACGCGGTCTTCAAGCTGATCATCTCAAGCCTGCAAGCAAGCGGGAAAGCCAAACTCGCAGCTCTAGTCGCCATGATGGCGGCTGGTTTGACCGCAAGCATAGTCGGCGCAACCGCTTATTGGGGAGGTACACCGGTTCATGTTGCCCAGTCGGCGCTTGGAGTGATGGCCGCATCTTTGGTGATCGCACTGGTGATTCTGAAGCGTGAAGAAAATGTGGGGCTAATCGGATTGATTGCGTCCGTTGGACGTCCGTTTGCGGCGGCAGTCATCATGCTGATCGCCATACGTTTGGTGGGCATATGGCCGGGACCGCCGTTTGTTGCCATGATCAGCGCAGCAACCTTTGGCGCACTTATTTACTCTGTCGGCGTGGCGTCCGTGTGGATTATCAGCAATCGTGCGGATGGAGCCGAAGCCAATCTTTGGGCCTTCCTCACAGAAGCTCGCCGCCAGGCCAACGATGCGAACTGAATCTGGTTGATCGTCTATCTAGACAGGAAGGGCGGGGGTGAGCTTAAGAAGGTTCACTTGAGTGGCTGAAAAATCCTCCCGAAGTCATTCGGATGGGTGCCGCCCGATTTGCATCGCTTTTGGGATCAGGAGGCCACTGGATGCTGCTGCATTGGCAACAAATTGACCTGCGCGCGCCGGATTTCTGTGAAGCCCCCCTCACCCCACCCTGATCTTCCGGAAATTCGCCGCCGCGCGGTTGCGCGCGAAGATGCTGTTGGCGATCAGCCACACCTTCACCACTTTCTTCGGCAGCTCGCCGGGGATGGCGCGGGGATAGTCGGCCCAGAGGTCGCGGCTTTCGCTGTGCCAGGTGCCGAGGCCTGCCTCGCCGCTGCGCACGACCCAGTGGGTTTCGAGATCGCACCAGCCGTCGAGCGGGCACTGGAACACGAATTCTTCGGGCAGCTCGGCGCTCCACATATAGGTGAGGTCGAGGCCGTTATCGAACTCGACCGCGATGCTGAGATAGTCGTGGGTGAAGACCATGTCCTCGGCGACGGCGGAGGGCAGGTTTTCGATCAGCCATTCCCAGCCGAGCGTCAGCCCGGGCGCGAAATCGCGTTCCATTTCACAGCATAATATGCCGACATCGCCGTGGGTATCGACGCGCAGCGCGGTGTCATCTGCGGGGGTGCCCGGCTCTGTTTCAGCCTGGCGATAGACCCGGCCCTCGCCAATCTGCCAGTGATGGTGCCAGCCGGGCGGCAGGTCATGCCTGTCGGCGGCGGCGGTCGTGGCGCTGATCCGCACGCCGACCTTGCCGGCCGACGCCTTGCGTTTCGCGGGCGTGTAGCTGCCGCTGTCCGATGTCCAGAAGGACAGCCCCTTGGCCATCACCTCGACCGGCCCGTCGGCCCAGGCGGTAAAGACGGTTTCCGGCCCGTGCACCTTGCGGATCGGGCGCGCGCCGCCGATCCGCAGCCAGATCACCTGATCCGCGTCAAAGCCCAGCGCCAGCGGCTTGGCGAGCCAGAGATGCCCGCTGACCGACACCTGAAAATTCTCGCCCGACTTGGCGACAAAGCGGCTGTCCCGCCAGTCGGTCTCGCCGCCATCCAGCGCCAGTGCCTCCGGATCGAGCCGCGACAGCTCCGCCGCAATCCGCCCCGCATTGCGCCGCTGGCCGCGCGCGAATTTCAGAAAACTCCCGAATTTCGCAAGCATCCCGCGTGACGTCAGTGCATCCGGTTTGTTCATGTCGCTGGTCCCCCGTGCGTTTTGAGGAAGCCTAACAGTGATCGCCCAGCTTGGCGAGGACGGGGGTGATGGAGTGGCAACAGGAGCAGACGGTTGCTACCCTGCTTCCTCCAGCACCCGCGGCGTTGCAACAAAGGGCTGATTGTCGAGCGCGCGCAGGCAGTTGGATATGCGCGTGCGGTCACTGATCAGGCGGACATATTGATAGTCGCATCCCGAAATCGGGTGGGGATATTCGGAAATGTCCTGC
>JBCBDF010000235.1:0-4068 GCA_038529875.1 Pseudomonadota bacterium
CCACCATGGGATGAAACCGCTTGAGGGGCTGTCGGCATATTGCCGCAGCAGCCATTATGGCGAGGAACAACGCGACGACCGGTTCGGTCGATTGTTCCAATATTTAAGCCCCGCTTACACCCGCCCCGACATTCTCGAAACAATCGGTGCCAAGAATGGCCCGATGGACGGAAAATCCTCCGACAAGCGCACCGATAGCGTCCCCGTCGGCATGGTCTTTTTCGGGCAATTCATCGATCACGACGTGACGCTGGACGCCTCGACCACTTTCGACAGCGTAGTCGATAATCCAGGCGAAATCGCCAATGTCCGCACCCCCACACTCGACCTCGATTGCATTTACGGCCTTGGGCCAGAGGCGCAGCCTTACCTGTTCGAACAGGGCGGCGCGTTTGGCGGAGTTAAGCTGTTAACCGGCGCGGACAACCCCGGCCAGGAGGGCCTGCGCGACAGCGACCTGCTGCGCTCCCCCAACGGCCGGGCGATAATCGGCGATCCGCGCAATGACGAAAACCGCGTGATCAGCCAGATCCAGCTGGCGATCATCCGCTTCCACAATCATGTTGCCCAGACATTGCACGATGAAAGCGGGCTGGAAGGCCACGATCTGTACGAATACTCGCGCCAACAGACGACATGGCATTATCAGTGGGCGGTCGTGAACGACTTCCTCACCGATATGTGCGGCGTGCCGGTGGTCGAAAAAATCCTCGGCTGCGGGCGCCAGCATTATTGCAGCGATGTCCCGTTCATCCCGATCGAATTCTCGGTCGCAGCCTATCGCTTCGGTCACTCGATGATCCCGATGAAACTGCAGGTGCAAAAGGGGAAATCGCGGCTCGAGCTGTTCGGCACTATCCTGGGCCAGGGCTTTGACGCGCTGACCGATCCAAAGGGCGTGGTCGATTGGCACGAACTGCTGTTTACGCCGGAAAACCGCCAGGTTGAGCGCGCGCAGAAACTCGACACCAAGATGGCAGGTGATCTGTTGGCGCTGCCATTCATCGACGGCACACCGGCGGAGAAATCGCTGGCAACGCGTAACCTGCTGCGCGGCAACACCTTCCTGCTGCCTGCCGGCGAAAAGATTGCCGAGGCGATCGGCTGCCCCGAGGCCCAGATCAAGAAGGTCATCAAGAAGGTTGCCAAGGTGAATGGCGATCTTGGTGATGAGGGGATCCCGCTGTGGCTCTATCTGCTGGCCGAAGCCGAAGTGATAGGCCGGGCAGAGCCCGATGGCAGCACCAATGAAGGCGAAGGCCTGGGCCCGGTCGGCGCGACGATTGTCGCCGAGACCCTGATCGGCCTGCTCGAGCTGGACGATCATTCCTATCTCGGCGCGAACCGCAATTGGTCGCCGCGTGAGGAATGGAACACGCTCGGCAAACTGGTCACTGTTGCGCAGCCCTGACCCTAATGGGTTGCGTGTTAGCGGGATCGGTAGTTGTCAGCCCAAGCCCCCGGGCCACTTCCGATCCCGCACTTTCGTAGGGCAGCAAGCAATATGATTGGCACGGCGCAGCGATAGTCCTATCGCGGCCCGCATGCAGGAATATGATGTTATAGTTCTGGGCGCGGGTGCCGCCGGGCTGATGTGTGCGGCCACGGCAGGCAAGCGGGGCCGGCGCGTGGCGGTGCTGGAAAAGGCCAATGCACCGGGCAAGAAAATCCTGATTTCTGGTGGCGGACGGTGCAACTTCACCAATATCCACGCCAATGCGTCGAATTTTATCTCCGCCAATCCTCATTTCGCCAAGTCGGCGCTCAGCCGATACTCGCCGCAGGATTTCATCGATCTCGTCAACGCACACGGAATTGCGTGGCACGAAAAGACGCTTGGGCAATTGTTCTGCGACGATTCCGCCAAGCGGATCGTGCAGATGCTGCTGGACGAATGCGCAAAGGCGGCGGATTTCGGGGGCGCGGTCGATGTTCTGTGCGAAGCGCATGTCAGTGATGTGGTGCGGGTTGACCATGAGGATACCGTAGCCACCCGCGCCCTCCACCCTTCCACCCGGAGCCTACCGGACACTAATCCGGGTGGAAGGGTGGAGGGCGTGGGAGGCCCGGCTCAAACCTTAGCTAAGCCCGTATGGGGCCCATTTCTTGACCGTCTTGGTGTCGGCATCCGACAGCACAGACGTGCCACGGTTCTGGCGGATATACTTCGCATTGTGGCTGATCAGGCGGTGACGCTTACCAGCGACGCCGTGCTTGACCTTGCCGCTTGCGGTGATCTTGAAGCGTTTCTTCACACCGCTCTTGGTCTTAAGCTTGGGCATTTTCATCTCCTAAAGTCAGAGACACATTCGATCAGCCCTGGCAGCCCTACCGGCCAGGCCAATCTCCGATTCATGTGTCGGTGAAGGCGCGCATTTAGCGAATTTGCGCGAGGATGCAAGTGATTCGGGCGTCTTTGGTTTGCGGCACGCCATCCGGCGCGCCATATCCTCGCTCATGCGATCTGGCGATCGCATCGCTGCGGGCGGGCATGCGCCCTTGCGAGGCGTGCGGCCTCGGGCCATTCCAAGCCAACCGACTGGCACCAAGCGTCTTGGCGCTTTGCAACTGGCTTGGTGGCGGAGCTCGGCGCGAAGCGCCGCAAGGCCCTTGTGGCCGCCCGCAGCGACCGAAGGGAGCGAGGATATCGCACACCGGATGGTGTGCGGAACCACAAAGACTCCTCCATTCATCGCTGGTGAAGCACGGTTGGAACGCATGGAACACAGTCCTGAGGAACAAAACCAATCGATCACAGCGGCGCTATTGATCGAGTGCGCCAATCAATGGCGGGTTGGAGAGCGCGGGGCCAAAACATGCCCGCTATTTTAGCGAGCAGCCCTCAAGTAGGAAAACGCCAAACCAGGAGTTGCGCCGCCATCAGGACGTATTCAGCTGCGGTTATCATTTTCATTTTGCCCCTAAAACTTTGAGCCCTCTAGTCGCCCGGCGTAAAGGTTTCTGTGGGTGCCAAACGCATACCACTGGTCTGTCTTTTTCAAATGCGCAACGCCATCGCCGTGAAAGAACCCGCTTGTGCGCGCAGGGATGCCTGACAAACTGAGCGCAAGCCCTCGCGGCTCATCGGTGACAATCACACCTGCATTCGTGAGAACTGGCGGCGTTGGAATACCGTCCCCCATCAAGACACCCCATTTCCGGTAGACGATGACGCCTGGAATGGCCTCGGATGCATCAAGACGGCCATCGACGATATCGAAAGTGCGGGTCTGCGCCGCGCGCTTTGCACAGGCGCGCCATTGCATCGCCATCAGCTGGTAGTCTTTTTTCTTATAGTCCGGCTTGTAGGGGCCATCTTCATCGATGCTGATACCGGATATGATGATGGGCACATCCTGCGAGTTGAACGGCAGACCGCTCATGCGCGGTATACCGAGCATCAGATCATTGATGTATCTTCCAGGGCAATCGCCAGACACAAAACTGGGATCCCCAGTGTCGTCTGAATCCAAATCTGCCGCTTGCGGCCAGACCGATACCTCGTCGGTTTCAAACCTTGGATCAGGTTCTGGCTTCCCAGCTTTCCTAAGCGAAAGAAATTCCGCGCGCGCGCTGTACTCCTGATGCTTTTCCCACCATTCCTCGACACTGTCGATTTCGGTGATCGTATAGGCGGCATAGCGCGGACCGTTGCCGTGATATTTGCCATCGCGCCCATGTCCCTTCAATCGCTCACTTTCTGATAGCGACTTGGCCCGCTCTGGATTGATCCAGGGGTTGGGCGTAATCGGCTCAAACGGCGGCGCAGCCAAGATGCCGCGAACATCCTCGGGCACACGGCCAACTTCCCACAGGGTTAGCGTCCCCTTGGCATTCGTGAAGCGCGCCTCGGGATGGTTGTAATAATCGCGTGAGATATAGGATTCCACGCGTTCCGGATCGCTTGATCGCTCTGACCAGATGACGAGCGGCATGACATCAAACGAACCCGTCTCCTTCCAGCCGCGCCGCTTTTCCATGTCACCGTCAGCAGCCTTAACGAATGCCCGGTTGCGGCGGCACATGTCTGGCACGCGCACAACAACCCGGCTGCCATCGGAAAGATCA
>JBCBDF010000236.1:0-4061 GCA_038529875.1 Pseudomonadota bacterium
TGAGCGAGGGCGCGACCTCGCGGCGGATATAGGTCGCACTCAGATCGAGCCCTTAGACCGGCTGCCAGGTTATGCCTGCGGTCCAATCAGTGAGCGTGCCGAAATCGGACAGGTAATCGACGCCCGCGCTCGCGTTCAGCGTAAAACTGCCCAGCGCATCGGCAAATGCATTGCGGCGGCTGGTCAGCGGAATCACGAGGTTTACGCCGCCTTCGAGATCGCCGCGCGTCAGCTCCGTCTCGCCAATCGTGCGCGTGTCTTCGCTCTCGATCCGGGTCCAGCTGTAGCCTGTGTCGAAGGTGGCAGTCACCTCGCCCGCAGGAAGGGCCGCGATCGGGCCGCGCAGAGTGGCTTTGGACGTCGCCGCCCAATTGCGCGAGCGGGCAACCTCAAATCCGGCCTCGGCGTCCAGCGGTAGCGCCCCGTCCAATGCAAGCGTTCCTGCCAGCGCAGCATCTTCGAGAGCCTGAGTATCGAACCGCTGATCAATTTCGGTCTCGGTTTCTGCCAGGCTCGCATCCAGAGTCGCAGTGAAACGAAACAGACCCAGCGGCCGGGTCAGCGAGCCGGAGGTCGAATAGGTATCGGTCGAGGTGCGGACCTCGAGCGGATCGTTCTCGCCAAAAGTGCGGAACACGCCGGCATTCGGATCGGTCGGATCATCGGTCAAAATCACGCTGTTCAGACCTGACAGGCTGCGGCTTTGGCTGCGATCATAATTGAGGTTCGCGCTCAGCGAGGTGCCGCTTTCAACGAGCGCCTTCGCCCAGCTCACACTGCCTTCGAGGGTCAGGCTATCGGCTACCAGGCTGCGAAAATCGGCTTGGTCCGGGTCGCCGCTTACTGCGGATACGGAGCTTTCCACTTGCTCGATATCCCGCTCTGCCTCGGTCAGCAGCGAAAGATCGCGCGCTTCGAAATTGGCGTTGAACCGGCCCCCATCGGCAATCTGGAGATAGCCAAGCTCCTGCTCCAAAGCGAGGTATCCACCGCGCGATGGCCCTTCGAATTCGAGCTCGACCTCACGGCTCGAATAATTCTCTTTCAGGATCAGGTTGATCACCCGGCGGTCTGGCGCAAAGCCAAAACGCTGCGCCACTTCCTCGGGAAAAACCTCAACCTTTTCCAGCGCCTCAGGCGGGTAAGAGGCAAGCTCCCGGAACGACCCAATACGGATGCCATTGACCAAAATGACGGGCCGTCCGCTGCCGCCGCGCCCACGCGCGGAGCCCGTCTGATCGGTTATCTGCGTCACCAAGTCGGCGATCGAGGTCACGCCTTCGCTCGCAATATCATCCTCGTTGAGTTCGAGCAGCGGCGCTTGCTCAACCAGCAATTGCCCGCGCACACGCTGTGACCGGACAATGATCGATCCGTCTGGAGCTATTTCGGACGCAGGCTCCGCCGCATCGGCGCTATTGGTGTTTGTTTGTTCGCTCTGGTCCAGCTCAGGTGCATCGGTTTCTTGCGCACTGACTGGAATGGCGGCCAAACCTGCAATGCAAGCGCCTGCCTTTAGGAGGGAGGAGAGGGTCATGGCACAGTCTCTTCGAGGATTAGCCTGCCTCAAACAAGCGGCTGAATTGTATCACTTTGCAACGCAATGTACGGATGCCGGGCAATGCGGGACGCGCGCCTTGCATGACAGCCCTAACGCACGAGACTTCCATTTTGTTCTCGGCGCGGCTATTGGGCGCCTCCAACGTCGTAAATTTACTCAATCAAGCTGTTTGCATAAGGATATACATGGCCAAAGAAGAACTCCTCGAAATGCGCGGGCGCGTCGTCGAACTGCTGCCCAATGCGATGTTCCGGGTTGAGCTTGAAAACGGTCACGAAGTGCTCGGCCACACGGCCGGCAAAATGCGCAAGAACCGCATTCGTGTACTGGTCGGCGATGAAGTGCTGTGCGAGCTGACCCCTTATGACCTTACCAAGGCGCGCATCACCTATCGCTTTATGCCCGGTCGCGGCGGCCCCGGTCAGGGCCCTGGCCCGACTTAAGTGCCTTAGGGTGCGCTGATGAGCGCCCTTCACCTTACACGCCATCTGACTTTGGGATCGGCTAGCCCGCGAAGGCGCGACCTGCTCGGGCGGCTCGGCATTGAGCCGGACGCGATTGCTCCGGCTGATATTGACGAGACCCCGCATAAGGGTGAGCTGCCGCGCAACTACGCCATGCGCATGGCGGAGGAAAAAGCCGCTGCGATTGCCGCCGATGGCTATGTGCTCGCAGGCGATACCGTGGTGGCGGTTGGTCGCCGCATCCTGCCCAAAACCGAAACCGCAGACGAAGCGCGGGCCTGCCTCAAACTGTTGAGCGGGCGGCGGCATGTCGTTCTATCCGCTATCACCTTGTGCGCGCCCGATGGCATCACCCGCTCGCGCTTGAGCGAAAACATCGTGCGCTTCAAAGTGCTCTCCGACGAAGAGATCACAAGCTATCTGGCGGGCGACGAATGGCGCGGCAAGGCAGGCGGCTATGCGATCCAGGGCGCAGCTGAAGGTCTGATCCAATGGATCAAGGGCAGCCATTCCAGCGTGATGGGCCTGCCGCTGTATGAAACGCGCGCGCTGCTCAAATCGGCAGGGTTCGACATTGCCTGACGGTGGGGCTGAGTGGCTAGTCGAAGAGGGCATCGGCGAAACCCGCGCATTGCTGGTCGAGGACGAGCAGGTTGTCGCCGCGAAAGTCAGATGGCCCGGTGAGATGGTCGCTGGGAGCATCCTCGAGGCAAAACTGACGTCAAAGGCGTCTGGCGCCAGGCGCGGAACCGCAACCAGCGAACAGGGTCAAGAAATTCTCGTCGATCATCTTCCGGCGAGCCTGACAGAAGGCGAAGCCGTTACATTGCGGATATCGCGTGCTCCGATTGCCGAGCGCGGGCGGCTCAAGCATGCGCAGGGCAGGTTCGTGGAAGAGCAAAACTTATCCGCTGACCGCGCGGCCGAATGGCTGCCTGAAGCGCGCACTGTTCGCAGCTTTCCCGCTGGCTTGTGGGAAGAAGTGTGGGACACGGCATCCTCTGGCACGATTGAGTTTCAATCGGGACAAATCATGGTTTGCGTGACACCGGCTATGACCCTGATCGACGTGGATGGGCCCGACAACCCTGGACGCACGGCTAATGCATCGGTCACGGCTGTCGGCAAAGCAGTGCGTTGGTTCGATCTGGGCGGCTCAATTGGCATCGATTTCCCCACGGCCCATTCCAAGGCTGATCGCAAATATGTCGACTCATTGTTGGGAGCCGAGCTTCATGATTACCCGCATGAGCGCACTGCGATGAATGGTTTTGGTTTCGTGCAATTGGTCGCGCGACTGGAAGGGCCTTCGCTGCTTCACCGTTTTGCGACTTCGCGGGTTGGGATGTGCGCACGGATGGCGCTGCGGCGTGCCGAGCTGGCCGAGGGCACTGGGCGCACTCTGCTGCTCACCGTTCACCCAGCGCTCAAAGCAAAGCTAAAAGATCGTTGGCTGGACGAACTCGCCAAGCGCACCGGCAAAGAAGTGCGGATTGAGACCAATCCCAAGCTTGCACTCGAAGCGGGCCAAGCCCAAATTGTTGCGTCATAAGGTTTAGGACCAAGCCACCCGCGCCCCCCACCCTTCCACCCGGATGGTATCCGGTAGACTCCGGGTGGAAGGGTGGAGGGCGCGGGTGGCAGAGGTCGAACGTTAGCGAGCGCAAAAGAAAATGAGCATTAAATCCAAACCCTGCCCGATCTGCAAAAAAGCACGTGCCGAAGAGTTCACCCCCTTCTGCTCGCAGCGCTGTAAAGACCGCGACCTCGCGCAATGGTTTGGCGATGGTTACGCGGTGCCCGGCAGGCCCGCCTCACCCGAGGAAATCGCTACTGTCGATTGGGACAAGCAGGACTAGGCTCAGAAGAATGAGTTTTGCCCATTTCCCTCTTGCCAAACATCGCGGCCCGCGCCATAGGCCCGCTCTCATTTGCTCGCCGGTTCAAAGCGCCCGTTCGCCAAGACCGTCGCCGCAGCGAATGCCCGGGTAGCTCAGGGGTAGAGCAGCGGATTGAAAATCCGCGTGTCGGTGGTT
>JBCBDF010000237.1:0-4010 GCA_038529875.1 Pseudomonadota bacterium
CATGCGCGCACCGGATAAGGGCGTGCTGCTGATCACGCATTACCAACGCCTGCTCGACGTGGTGAAGCCGGATAAGGTCAGCGTGCTCGCTGATGGCCGGATCGTTCAGACCGGCGGACCAGAGCTTGCGTTGCGCCTCGAAAACGAAGGGTATGACGCGGTGATGGAAAGCGCATGACCGATACAGCAACCCTCCCAATGCCCACCAACAGGGATGAGGCGTGGCGCTATGCCGATGCCGATTTCCTCAGCACAGCGCACCCCGATGTGATCCATCACTGGCGCACGCTTGAGGTGCCCGCGGGGCAAACGCGGTCCGAATTCATGTTCAAGGATTCCGGCGCAGAAAGTCCCGGCGCGACCGATCGCTTGCGCGTGCATGTGGGCAAAGGTGGCCGGTTCGAAGGGTTCTACATCATCGCTGGCGGGCGCTATCAACGGGTCGAGGTCGAAGTGACTCTGGAAGAAGGCGCGCATTTCGAATTTGGCGGGGTGACGATCGGCGGCGGTGAAAAGACACAGGAATTCGTGACCCGCACCATCCATGCCGAGCCAAACGCGACCTCCAATCAGGTCGTGCGCGCGGTCCAATGGGGCCGGTCGACCGGCAACTTCCTGGGCCGGATCGAAGTGGTCAAAGACGCGCAGAAAACCGATGCGGGTCAGAACTTCCGTGCGATCCTGCTGGAAAAGGGCGCGAGCGCCAACACCAAGCCCGAGCTGGAGATTTTCGCCGACGATGTGCTGTGCGCGCATGGCGCGGCAATCGGTCAACTGGACGAGGCGGCGGCGTATTACATGGCCGCGCGCGGCATCCCGCCCGAGATCGCCCGCAAGCTTCTGGTCCAGGCCTTTATCGGCGATGCGTTCGTCGCGATCGAAGACGAGAACACCCGCGATCGGATGCTGGAACGGGCGCTGGAGCAATTGGACGAGGCGGCCCTGTGAACGAGATGACCTCAGGCGTGAGTTCTCGCGAAGGCGGGAACCTCCATCGGCCAAGCGCTGGTTTGTCGGAGGCCCCTGCCTTCGCAGGGGCGCAGCTGCGCCGCGACTTTCCTGGTCTGGTGACTGGCGATGGCGCGCCGTGGCACTACCTCGATACCGCCGCGACTTCGCAGAAACCGCGTGCCGTGATCGATGCGATGGCGCGCGCGCTGGGTGAGGATTACGCGACCGTCCATCGCGGAGTTTATGCCCGCTCGGCCAATATGACGATTGCGTATGAGGCCGCGCGTCGCCACGTCGCCGAATTCATCGGTGGTAGCGAAGACGAGCTGGTCTTCACGCGCGGCGCGACCGAGGCGATCAACCTCATCGCGAACACTTGGGGCCAGGCGAATATCGGCGAGGGCGACCGTATCCTGCTCTCGCAGTTGGAGCATCACTCCAACATCGTGCCGTGGCAAATGCTGGCCGAGCGTGTCGGCGCATATATCGATGTCTGCCCGCTGACCGACGATCACCAGATCGATCTTGATGCGGCAGAGGCGATGCTGACCGAGGCGCACAAGCTGGTTGCGCTGGGGCATGTGTCGAATGT
The DNA here is from genome assembly GCA_038529875.1 of Pseudomonadota bacterium. Classification (GTDB taxonomy): domain Bacteria; phylum Pseudomonadota; class Alphaproteobacteria; order Sphingomonadales; family Sphingomonadaceae; genus Erythrobacter. The sequence goes on from JBCBDF010000237.1 coordinate 1,544, forward strand.
TCTGGGGTCGATTCTTGATGCGAAGCGCGCGGCGGACATGGCGCATAAGGTTGGCGCGAAGCTGCTGCTCGATGGCTGCCAGTCGGCACCGCATATGCCGGTCGATGTCGCGGCGCTGGATTGCGACTTCTACGTCTTCTCCGCACACAAGCTTTACGGCCCGACCGGGATCGGAGCCCTATGGGCGCGCAAGGATATTCTCGACGCCATGCCTCCGTGGGAAGGCGGCGGCGCGATGATCGACCGCGTGACCTTCGAAAAGACCACCTATGCCCCCGCGCCCCAGCGCTTCGAAGCGGGCACACCTGCTATCACCGAAGCGGTCACCTTTGCGGCAGCGGCGGATTATGTGCGCGAAGTTGGCCTCGACCAGATCCAAGCCCGCGAAAGCGCGCTGGTTAAGCGGCTGCGCGGGGAGCTTGGTGCGATGAACGATGTGACTTTGTTTGGCCCCGCCGACAGCGCCGGGATCGTCAGCTTTGCGATTGATGGCATTCACCCGCATGATCTCGGTACGATTCTGGATGAGGCGAATGTCGCAATCCGCGCGGGCCACCATTGCGCCCAGCCGCTGATGGATTATCTCGGCGTGCCCGCCACAGCCCGCGCCAGCTTTGGGCTCTATTCGAGCGATGACGATATCGATGCGCTGCTGGAAGGGATCGCGCGCACGAGGAGGATTTTTGGATGAACAAGCCAGAGGATGACACCAAATTTGTCGCGGCTCCTGCGCCGAATGAGGATGTGGTCAGCACTAAACCAAAGCGCGCGCGGGTCGAAGATGCGATTGATCCTGATGCAGACGCTCGGACCGATGAAGAGCCACGCAAGCGCGACTATCTTGATGGTTTTCTCGCGCACACTCCCGCAACGGGCGAAGTGGGCGGCGCGGGCGGCGACTTGCAGCAGGCCGTCGTCGATGCGCTGAAGGAAATTTACGATCCGGAAATCCCGGTCAACATTTACGATCTCGGCCTGATTTACGGGGTCGAGGTCGATGACGAGGCCGATGCGACCGTCACCATGACGCTAACGACGCCGCATTGCCCGGTGGCCGAAACCATGCCGGGCGAGGTTGAACTGCGCGCCGCATCTGTGCCGGGCATTCGCGATGCCGAGGTCAATCTGGTATGGGATCCGCCATGGGGTCCGGACAAGATGAGCGATGAGGCGCGACTTGAGTTAGGCATGTTATGACCGAGACGAAAACAACCCTGCGCAAAGCGCCCGCCGCCGTCATCCTGACTAAAGGTGCCGAGGCGCGCATTGCCGAGCTGATGAGCCAGGCGCCTGACGATGCGATCGGGGTCAAGCTGTCGACGCCGCGCCGCGGCTGCTCAGGCCTCGCTTATTCGGTCGATTTCGTGACCGAAGAAGTTGCGATGGACGAAAAGATCGAGACACCCGGAGGCACGTTCTACATCGACGGCGCCAGTGTGCTCTACCTGATCGGGTCGATCATGGATTGGCGCGAAGACGATTTCACCGCCGGTTTCGTGTTCGAAAACCCCAATGCCAAGGGGGCATGCGGCTGCGGCGAGAGCTTCATGGTCTAATGCCGACAACAGTCGAGCTGACGACCTATCTCGAATGCTCACCCGACGAGGCGTGGGAGAAGGTGCAGACTTCGGCTTTGCTCGACCATATTGCAGCGCCGCTCGTGCGTTTCGTGCCGCATGATGGCGCTTTTCCGAAAATATGGGCGGCGGGCGAGTACACTGCCGGGATGCTGGCATTCGGCTTTCTGCCGATCGGCGAGCAGACAATCAGGATCGAGTTTCCGCCTTCCGAGGGCGACCTTCGCATCCTGCGCGACAATGGACGCGGCACGATAGCCAAGCGTTGGGATCACTGGATCGAGATTGCTCCTGAGGGCAACGACACGCGCTATGTCGACCGGGTGACAATCGAAGCCGGGCTACTCACGCTCGTGGTCGCGCAGTTTGCACGGCTGTTTTACGCGCACCGTCAGCGGCGCTGGCGCGAGCTTGCTAGATCAGGTTTTGCCGCCCTGGAGGGGTGAGTCTCAGCCTTCTTCGGCAATCCGCTGAATCAGGCGCTTTTCGATCGCGTCGATCTCGCCATCATCGTCGATCATCGCCTGCAACCATGCATCTTCCTGATCGGTGACGATGTTCCCTGCGGCTGCATCGGCGGCATAGTCGGTGCTCGCGGCCTTCTTGCCAAACACCACGCCAAGATTGTTGGCAGTGTTCGGAATTTCGCGAACCACCTTGCCCATGAAGCGTCCGACACTCGCCTTGTTTTCGGCGATGAAGGCGTGGAGTTCCTTGGCGCGGTCGTGGCTGATCTGCGCATGGGCCAAGTGGAACCCTTTGAGGTAGTTGGCAACGCCGTCAACGAACAGGTCGGCCCATTCGGGCGCGTTCGCATCGCCGTTTGTGGCGTCTTCCAGGCGGAATGCAAGCTGCTGCGCCGCCTGATCTTCGCCAGCGGCGGGCATGGC
>JBCBDF010000238.1:0-3987 GCA_038529875.1 Pseudomonadota bacterium
GCGTTTGTCGATGCCGAGCATGCGCTTGATCCAGTCTATGCCAACAAGCTGGGCGTCGACATTGACGAATTGATCGTTTCCCAGCCTGACACTGGTGAGCAGGCTCTCGAAATCACCGACACGCTGGTGCGTTCAAACGCAATTGACGTGTTGGTTGTCGACTCGGTCGCGGCGCTTGTCCCCCGCGCTGAAATTGAAGGCGAGATGGGCGACTCCCACGTCGGCCTTCAGGCGCGACTCATGTCCCAATCGCTGCGCAAGCTGACCGGGTCGATCAACCGTTCGAAGTGCATGGTGATCTTCATCAACCAGCTGCGGATGAAGATCGGCGTCATGTACGGCAACCCGGAAGTAACGACAGGCGGCAATGCGCTTAAGTTCTACGCTTCGGTCCGCCTCGACATTCGCCGCACCGGCCAGATCAAGGACCGCGATGAGGTGATCGGCAACTCGACCCGTGTAAAAGTGGTCAAGAATAAGGTCGCACCGCCATTCAAGCAGGTAGAATTCGACATCATGTATGGTGAGGGTATTTCGAAGATCGGTGAGATCCTCGACCTCGGGGTGAAGGCCGATATTGTCGAGAAATCAGGCAGCTGGTTCTCTTATGACAGTGTTCGCATTGGCCAGGGCCGGGAAAATGCCAAGAAGTACCTTAAGGAAAATCCAGAAATTTGTGACCAGTTGGAAGCTGCTATTCGCGGCCGCACCGACGAGGTTGCCGAGGAAATGATGACGGGCCCGGACGCGGATTCCGACGACTGATCCTCAAGCGGATGCGGGTCATCGCGTTCGGAAAACCGGAAAGCCGACATGTGCCATCCCCCTTGGCCGTGTCGGCTTTTCTGTGTCTGGCGTTCAGGCGTCAGCTTCCGGATGAGCAATGGCACGGGCTTATGGCCAGAATTCCAGTTCGATTGGGAGCGGTCGCCGACCCAAATCCACGATGAAGAAATCCGAACTCAGTGTGCATATGGCACGCCACGGCTTGTCGCATCCCACGTGATTGCCTAACTGCATCTTCGCAATGACTTCGACCAACGATATTCGCCGCTCATTTCTCGATTTCTTCGGGAATGCCGACCATGCGCAGGTGCCCAGTGCGCCGCTGGTCCCGTACAACGATCCGACGCTGATGTTCGTGAATGCGGGGATGGTGCCGTTCAAGAACGCGTTTACTGGTCTTGAAACTCCGCCCGCGCCGCGGGCTACTTCGTCACAGAAATGTGTGCGTGCTGGCGGCAAGCACAATGATCTCGACAATGTTGGCTACACCGCGCGTCACCATACCTTTTTCGAAATGCTCGGTAACTTCTCGTTCGGCGACTATTTCAAGGAGCAGGCCATTCTTCATGCCTGGACCTTGCTGACCAAGGAGTGGGGCCTGGCTCCAGATAAGCTCACGGCGACGGTCTATCACACCGATGATGAAGCGTTTGATCTGTGGCGCAAGATTTCGGGTCTCCCTGAAGAACGGATCATCCGCATCCCGACTCATGACAATTTCTGGTCGATGGGCGATACGGGACCGTGCGGGCCATGTTCTGAAATCTTCTACGACCATGGCGATCACATTCCCGGCGGCCCTCCGGGTAGCCCGGATGAAGACGGCGACCGGTTTGTTGAGATCTGGAACCTCGTCTTCATGCAGTTCGACCAGCAGGCTGGCGGTGAGCGCACCGAACTGCCGCACCCTTCGATCGATACTGGCATGGGGCTGGAGCGGATCGCCGCTGTTATGCAGGGCGTCCACAACAATTACGACACCGACACATTCAAGGCTTTGATTGCGGCCTCCGAGCAGTTCACCGGTGTTGGCGCAGAAGGTGAGAAAACTGCCAGCCACCGCGTGATTGCCGACCATTTGCGTTCGACCAGCTTCCTGATGGCTGACGGTGTGCTGCCTTCCAATGAGGGGCGCGGTTACGTGCTGCGCCGGATCATGCGCCGCGCCATGCGCCACGCCCATCTGCTCGGAGCGAGTGAGCCGCTAATGCATCGGCTCGTGCCTGCGCTCGTCACCGAAATGGGGCAGGCCTATCCCGAGCTAACGCGGGGCCAAGCGCTGATTGAAGAAGTGCTGGAACGCGAGGAAACACAATTCCGTAAGACGTTGGAAAAAGGCCTCAAGCTGCTCGACGAAGCGACAGGCGACATCGGCGAGGGCGGCGAGCTCGACGGCGAGACTGCGTTCAAGCTCTATGATACCTATGGCTTCCCCTATGATCTTACCGAAGATGCCTTGCGGGCACGCGGGATCGGCGTTGATCGTCCAGCATTCGATGCCGCAATGGAACGCCAGAAAGAAGCCGCCCGCGCAGCCTGGAAAGGTTCCGGCGAAGCGGCATCGGGTGAGGTCTGGTTCGACATTGCCGAGCGCGAAGGCGCGAGCGAGTTTACCGGATACACCTCAACATCTGGCGAAGGGACCGTGGTCGCGATCGTCAAAGGTGGAGCCGAGGTCGATGCGACGAAAGCTGGCGAGGAAGTGGTCCTGCTCACCAACCAGACTCCGTTCTATGGCGAGAGCGGCGGGCAGACGGGGGACACCGGCAGCATCAGCACGCCCGCTGGGTTGGCCGCGACGGTTGGCGACACCTCCAAGCCGCTCGGTCGATTGCATGCGCACCACGTCAACATTGATGCGGGCGAAGTGAACCTCGGCGACACAGTCCACCTTGATGTCGATGTTGAGCGCCGCGACCGGGTGCGCTCAAACCACTCGGCGACGCACTTGGTCCACGCTGCTTTGCGCAATCGCTTGGGCGGTCACGTCACGCAAAAGGGATCGCTCGTAGCCGAAGATCGGTTGCGGTTTGACTTCTCGCATCCCAAACCGCTTGAAGCCGATGACATCGCTGCGATCGAGGCGGAAGTGAATGCGGAGATCCGCGCTAACGAGCCGGTTGCCACGCGGCTGATGAGCCCTGACGACGCGGTTGAGGCTGGCGCGCTCGCGCTCTTCGGTGAGAAATACGGCGACGAGGTTCGCGTGCTTTCGATGGGACGGGCGAGCGATGATGGCCGCACTTATTCGGTCGAATTGTGCGGTGGCACCCATGTGAAGGCGACCGGTGATATTGGCGTGTTCCGGATCATTTCCGAAAGCGCGGTATCCTCCGGTGTCCGTCGGATCGAGGCGCTGACGGGTGAGGCTGCGCGACATTGGCTGGTCGAGCGCGAAGATGCCTTGAAGGCTGCGGCCAGCGCCATTCGTGCGACGCCGGAAGAGGTGCCGACGCGTGTCGCCGCACTGCTGGATGAACGCAAGCGCCTGGAGAAGGAACTTGCCGAAGCTAAGAAGGCGCTCGCGCTGGGCGGGGGCGGCTCTGCGGGCGATGCGGCCTCCAACGCTGACGAAGATGTTGGCGGCATTACGTTTAGCGGGCAGGTACTCGATGGTTTGAACCCCAAGGAACTACGCCCCTTGCTCGACGAGGCGAAGGCGCGGCTTGGCTCTGGCGTGGCCGCAGCGGTCGCGGTGAATGAAGGCCGCGCGGCGTTTGCGGTGGCGGTGACCGATGACCTTACTGACACATTCGACGCTGTCGCGCTGGTGCGAACAGGTGTTGAGGCGCTTGGCGGCAAGGGCGGGGGCGGTCGGCCGGATATGGCGCAAGGCGGCGGTCCGGATGGCGGCAAAGCAGCGGACGCGATCGCGGCGGTGAAAGCGGCTCTCGCGGGCTAGGTAAGCTTGGCAGTGAGCGCGGAAGGCCTCGCGCGGGTCTTGCTGTCACGTTTCCGAAATTGATGTGCGCAATTTGGGCTTGCTGCTCAAATTGCCGTCGCGTTCCAGCTTTTCGCGGAACTCGTCACGCTTCTCGTGGATGGAGGCGATCACGGGGCCCATTGCAACGCCAATATCGACCAGCACGGCCTCGGATAGCTGGAGCGAGCTTTCGAGATTTTCAGGAACCGCATGACTTGCGCCGGCGCGGTAAAGCGCCGCTGCATGCTCCGTATCGCGTGCGCGGACGACGATCAGCA